>CAZPXL010000172.1:0-4859 GCA_964591005.1 uncultured Eubacteriales bacterium | reverse complement strand
TGTCGCCGCCGTAAAGCTGTCCGGTCAGTATGCGGTCCTGGGGCGCGTTCTTGGAAGTATCGGTATCAAGCAGGTATACTGTAATTCTCCCCACCTTTACCTTCCATACCTGGACGAATACAGTCCTACCCTGCAGCTGCACCGTCACATTAAGCTGGCTGCCATCGGGGTTATTCACCGGCGTAATCGGCAGTTCATAAAAATTAAGGTGCGGGTACTCGGCTTCCTGCTTCCCCGCGCTGTTTATCCTCTGGTGAAAATAGCCCTGTTTATACAGCAGGCCGACACCTATAAATGGAAGCCCCAGGTCGCTGGCTGATTTACAGTGGTCTCCCGCCAGCAGGCCCAGGCCCCCTGAATAAATGGGGTGTGATTCATGCAGTCCGAACTCGGCGGAAAAGTAAGCGATTGTTTCCTCTTTATGCTCGGGGTATTTTTGTGCAAACCATGTATCCTGGCTCATATAGCGGTCATAGAGATCAAAAACCCGCTTGTAAAGAACAAGGTAATCCTCATCCTGTGCCGCCCTCTCCAGGTCTTCTTTCCGGACGCGCATAAGAAACTTCACCGGGTTGTGCTCGACTTCCCGCCAGAGTTCAGGATTGATTGACCTGAAGAACTCGATGCCGGCCGGGTTCCAGCTGAACCAGAAATCATAAGCAATGTCTCTCAGCCGGTTAATGGCTTCCGGCAGCTCGGGTGTTACCGAAACTATGCGGTAGGGAAACATATGGCACCCTCCAGGATTTTTTGGAAAACTTCTACCTGTTTGTGATAATTCCTCTAAAATAATAATGAATCAGCTTTATTCTAAAGATAATAGAAAAGCCTGTCTTTGAAAAGTGTATATTTATTATTTATATTATGAATTCTATCGGTGAGCGGGACCTAAACCTTTAACATGGATAAGCCCGCCGGCGGCAGGGCGAGTTTCAGTCTAAATTAAAAAAAACTGCAGGAATTTTAGTTTTATATCCGAAGTATTAATCAGTTTTCATAAAATACCGGGACATAAGGAATGACAAGAGGTGAAACATCATGGACGCGGTAGACAGTTTTTCCAACCCAAAAACTGTAGCTGTCATCGGCGCCTCCAACACACCTGGGAAAATTGGAAACGCTATTGTTAGCAACTTGATTAAAAGCGGCTACAAGGGAAAAATCTACCCGATCAACCCGAAAGAAAAAAAAATATTAGAGCTCCAGTGCTATCCCTCCCTGGCTGATGTGCCGGGGGACATAGAAATGGCCATTTTCTGTATCCCCGCCCGTAAAGCCATGGAAACAGCCGAGGAGTGCGGCAAAAAAGGCGTTAAAAATTTGGTTGTGATTACAGCCGGGTTTAAAGAGGTTGGCCGGGCCGGCGCAGAGCTTGAAAAAGAATTCATATCACTCTGCAGTCAATACGGCATGCGCGTGCTGGGCCCGAACGTGGTAGGATTTGTTGATACCCATACACCCATCAACGCCACTTTTTTAAAAGGGTTCCCGCCCAAAGGAGAGATCGCCTTTATCTCTCAGAGCGGGGCGATCCTGGCCTCAATTCTGGACTGGAGCCAATCGGCCGGAATTGGCTACAGTAAAATTTACAGCCTTGGCAATAAGTCCGACCTGAGCGAGGTTGACTTTATCGCTGAAGCCGCTGACGACCCCAATACGAAGGTGATCCTCTGTTATATTGAAGACGTGTCCCACGGTTCCGAGTTTTTAAAAGTGGTAGGCGAAGCGACCCGCAAAAAACCGGTCGTGATCCTGAAATCAGGTACAAGCCATTCCGGGGCACTGGCTGCTTCCTCCCATACCGGGGCACTGGCGGGCAGCGACCTTGCTTATAATACCGCTTTTAAAAGATGCGGCGTCCTGCGGGTTTCCAGCATGTCCGAACTTTTTGACCTGGCCATATCATTTGTCAACCAACCGGTGCCGAAGGGGGACAGGGTGGCCATTGTAAGCAACTCCGGAGGACC
Source organism: uncultured Eubacteriales bacterium (assembly GCA_964591005.1). Taxonomy (GTDB): domain Bacteria; phylum Bacillota; class Desulfotomaculia; order Desulfotomaculales; family Pelotomaculaceae; genus Syntrophopropionicum. Next base: position 2,892 of record CAZPXL010000172.1, on the reverse strand, counting down.
GGGTATTATAGCAACAGACAAGGTTGAAGCGCACGACCTGCAGATGGCCCGCTTTGCCAGGGAAACCACAGAAGAACTGCGCTCATACCTGCCTGCCGAGGCCGGTATATACAACCCGGTGGACGTTTTAGGCGACGCCAAAGCAGACCGTTTCAGGTTTGCTTTTGAAAAGGTCTTTAAAGACGAAAATGTGGACAGCGTCCTGCTGCTGCTGTGTCCAGTGGCGGTAACAGAGCCGCTGGAAACGGCGCAGGCCCTGGTTGAGTTCAGCCGGCTCTACCCTGATAAAACTGTCGTAGCCGCCTACATGGGCGGTAAATCGCTGGAAGAGGGGGCAACCCTTCTTTCCGGCAGCGGCATTCCCTGTTTTTCCATGCCGGAACCTGCTGTGGCTGTAATAGCCGGAATGACCGCTTACAGAAAGATGAAAGAGCGGGGGGAGGCAGAAGAAAGAAAAATAAATTTAAAACCGGATTTGAAAACTGTTAAAGCTGTTTTCTATGATGTTAAGAGAGATAACCGGCTGGCCCTGCTGGGAAGCGAGGCCGCCGAGGTTATCGAGGCCTACGGGATAAAGGCGGCCCCGACAATACTGTCGCAAAACCCCGACGAGGCAGCAGAGATTGCGGATCAGTTGGGCTACCCGGTGGTCCTGAAAATAGCCTCCCCGAAAATTATGCACAAAACTGATGTAGGCGGCGTGATAAGCGGGATCCAGTCAGCGGAAGAAGTTAAAGACGCATATGTGCATATAATTGAAAATGTGCACCGGTATTTGCCCAAGGTAGTGCCATACGGCATTGAAATTCAAAAAATGGTGCCGAAAGGCATAGAGCTGATCGTGGGCATGACCAGGGATGTCCAGTTCGGCCCCCTGATCGCCTTCGGCCTGGGAGGAATTTTTGTCAACCTGATCAAAGACGTTTCTTTCAGGCTGGCCCAGGGCCTGACCAGCGCCGAAATTGCAGATATGATAGCGGAAACCAAGGCGTATTCCCTGATGAAAGGCTACCGGGGCGACAACCCCGTGGATATTTTAGCGGTCAGCGAGGCGATCAGGCGCCTGGCTGTATTAGCTACCGACTTTCCGGAAATAACTGAGATCGATATCAACCCGGTGTTTGCATATGAGGACGGAATAGCGGCCCTCGATGTTAAAATAACCCTGTCGTGAGGTGAAAACATGAAAAATCTTTATATCACAGGTGTCGCGGGATGCGGCAAGACAGCCATCGCCCTGGGTATCGCCCTGAAAATGAAAAAAGAAGGCATTAAGGCTACCTATTTTAAACCGGTGGGAAGCCGTCCCAAGCTTGCCGGCGGTGAAGACAACGATGCCATACTGATGCAAGAGATCCTTCACATGAAAACAGACGTCAAACAGATTGCGCCTTTTACGGCCGGCACATCCTACCTGTCCGGGCTGAAGAACCCGGAGACGGCAATGGCCTGCATCAAAGAAGCGTACCAGGCGATCTCCTCGGAGGCGGACCTGATTATCATTGACGGGGCTACCTTCCCCCATGTGGGCGCCGCTTACGGGCTTGACGTAATTTCCCTGGCTCCCCAGCTCAATGCTTCGGTTTTAAATGTGATTAAGGTGGAAAATGATTTGAGCGTGGACCAGGCGGTATTCTTTAACAACAGCTGCAAAGCCGGGGGACTGGCGGTTACCGGCCATATCTTCAACAATGTCCCCAGGCCGCTGCTGGCTAAAACAGAAGGCGTTTTTAAGCCGATCCTCGAAAAAAAGGACTGTCTGACCCTTGGTATTATACCCATGCGGCCTGAAATAGCCTCACCTACTGTTTCCGAGTATTATGAGGCGCTGGGAGGCGAACTGCTGACTGGAGAAGACCAACTGGACCGGCTGGTGGAAGAGGTTATCGTGGGCGCCATGACCATGGAAAGCGCGCTCAAATACATGCGCCGCTCAGCGAACAAGGCGGTTGTGATGGGAGGAGACCGGGCTGACATGGCCCTGGCCACTCTGGAAACAAGCACGTCGGCATTGATTTTGACCGGCGGCCTCTACCCCGATGTAAAGGTGATTTCCCGAGCCGCAGAAAAAGGCGTGCCTCTCATCCTGGTCCATTATGACACATACACGGCCATTGAAAAAATATCCGAGATCTCGAGGCGGATCAGCCCCGGTGACGCCACCGGCATTAAAATAGCCACGGAGAACATAGAACAGCACTGTGACTGGAAAGCAATTATGAAATCACTGCAAGAAGAGTAATTTTGAAGTTGGGACAGGGGGACAGGTCCCTTGTCCCATCTGTTTAATCTTTTCTGAGACCTGCCGGTTTTGCGCCGGCAGGTCTTTTTTACTGTGAATTATCTAATTTTTATTTAGTTCTTTTTTTGCGGTAATATTTTAACTTTTTGGCTAAACTAAAACAGCAATAAAAAAACGGGAGGAGGGTTTTGATGGCTGATCAGAGTCCTTCCAGCGATGTACTTGAAAAGGATATAGACTGGTCCGGCACCATCGGGGTAACAGTGCCGATTTCCGATGTGGAGGTTTTCCAACGGGCTGAGAATATCGATCTGAAACTTATGGACGACGGTATCCTGCGAATACAGGCCGTGTTAAAACTTTTTGCCATGGTTTCAACCGGGTTGGACGAAAAACATATTTTTAACCCGGCCAAGATATTTACAAATGATGTTGAAATCAGCTCTTTTATTCACATGAACCCCATCATCAGCCGGGAAGACATACTATCCGTCGACAGTAACCCGGTCATAAAAAATTACGCTCTCCGGCCTGATAACATAATTATCAACGGAACATTAAAGCTGAAGATAAAATATGTCATCCACCTGGTCCTTGACGGCGTGGTGTCCGACTTTGCCAGCAACTCTTCAATTAACGGCGCCACTGTA
>CAZPXL010000171.1:0-4867 GCA_964591005.1 uncultured Eubacteriales bacterium | reverse complement strand
ACTGATAGAGAGGCAGCCCCAGGGCTTCGGCCGCGGCTTTCGCTGCCGCCATGGAAACGGCCAGGATGGCGTTGGCGCCGAACCGGCCCTTGTTGGGCGTGCCGTCCAGCTCGATCATGGCCCGGTCTATGCCCAGCTGGTCGGTGGCATCATATCCTTCAATTTCAGGGGCTATGATGGAATTTACGTTATCAACAGCTGTCAATACTCCTTTACCATTGTACCGCGATTCGTCTTCATCCCGCAGCTCCACTGCCTCATAGGCTCCGGTTGAGGCCCCGGAGGGAACTGCCGCCCTCCCCATGGTCCCGTCTTCCAGGTAGAGGTCTACTTCGATGGTAGGGTTGCCGCGGGAATCAAGTATCTCCCTGGCGATGATTTCTTCAATAATAGTGGACATAAGGTATCACTCCTAAGTTGTTATTAGTGTATCTCCGGTCATTTCTGACGGTTTGGGTATTCCCAGCAATTTCAGGATGGTGGGGGCGATGTCTCTCAGGCTGCCTTCACGCAGCCTGGCGCCCTCTGCATCCCGGCTGACATATATAAAGGGGACCGGGTTGGTGGTGTGGGCGGTAACAATATGGCCCTCGCTGTCCACCATTTCTTCGGCGTTGCCGTGGTCAGCGGTGATCAGGACCGTGCCGTCCCTGTCCAGGACGGACTGGACCACTTTCCCCACGCAGTTGTCCACGGTCTCCAGCGCTTTGACCGTGGCCTGCATGTCCCCGGTATGTCCTACCATGTCGGAGTTGGCGTAATTCATTATTATTACTTTATACCTGCCCGACTTTATCGCCTCAAGAAACTTGTCGGTCACCTCCGGCGCGCTCATTTCAGGCTTGCGGTCATAGGTGGCCACTTTCGGCGAGGGAACGAGGATCCTCTCTTCGAGCGGGTTCGGTTCTTCCACGCCGCCGTTTAAAAAAAAGGTTACGTGCGCGTATTTCTCGGTCTCCGCCAGGCGAAGCTGGCTGATGCCGCTATTGCTCAGCACCTCTCCGAGAGTATTTTTTAGTGACTGTGGTTTAAAAGCTACCGGCGCGTCGATGTTTCTATCGTAAAGGGTCATACAGTTAAAATGCACGCCCGGGTATCCGTTTTTCCTGGTGAAGCTGTCAAAATTCCTGTCGGTAAAAGCTCTGGTGATCTGGCGGGCCCGGTCTGGCCGGAAATTGAAGAAGATGATGGAGTCGCCGCTGGTTATGTTCCCCAGCGCGTAGCCGGAATTTTCTATAATCACGGTGGGCTGGATAAATTCATCGGTCTCATTTCTATAATAGCCGCGCTCAAGCGCTTCCAGCGCGGTCAGGGTGTGGATGCCCTCCCCGCAGGTCATGGCGTTGAAGGCTAGCTCGGTGCGGTCCCAGCGACGGTCCCTGTCCATGGCGTAATAGCGCCCCATCACCGTGGCTACCGTCCCAAAGCCGATTTTTTTTAATTTCTGCTCCAGGGACTCGATATATTCTTTGGCGTTGGCCGGTGGCACGTCACGCCCGTCAAGAAAGGCGTGAATAAAAACATTTCGCATGTTTTCCCGCGCCGCCAGGTCCAGCAGGGCAAACAGGTGGCTGATATGGCTGTGCACCCCGCCGTCCGATAAAAGGCCCATCAAATGCAGGGCCTTGCCGTTCACTTTGGCGTGGTTTATCGCGTCGAGCAAAACTTCGTTATCAAAAAAAGTTCCCTGCCTGATTTCCCGGGTTATCCTGGTCAAATCCTGGTATACTACCCGGCCGGAGCCGATATTCAGGTGCCCCACCTCGGAGTTTCCCATCTGTCCTTCCGGCAGGCCGACTTCCTCGCCGGAACACACCAGGAGAGTGTGCGGGTATTTGGCCAGGAAGCTCTTGTAGTTGGGCAGGCTTGCCCTGGCTATGGCGTTTCCTTCAACCTTGTCGCTGACACCCCAGCCGTCCAGGATCACCAGGACCAGGGGCTTTACTTCTGATGTCAAACTCTTACCTCCACAGTGCGACAGGGGGACGGTTCTCTTGTCGCACTCTTGTATACAATTTCGCGACAGGGGGACGGTTCTCTTGTCGCATTTTTACTCAACTTTTTGTTACTGATGTCGCTCTGATAATTTCCACAAAGCTGTCGACTACCAGGCTGGCCCCGCCTACCAGGGCCCCGTCAATATCTGCTTTGGACATCAGCCCGGATGTATTATCTGGTTTAACACTGCCCCCGTAAAGGATCCGCACTTTTCCGGCGGCCTCGGCTCCAAACATCTCCTGTATGATGCCCCGGATATATGCTATCACTTCCTGTGCGTCTTCATCAGAGGCGGTCCTGCCCGTGCCGATGGCCCATACCGGTTCGTAAGCTATAACCATGCCCGTGGCCTGCTCATGCGCCAGGCCTGCCATGCCGGCAACAGTCTGGGTGCGCACCACTTTTTTGGTGACGCCCGCTTCCCGCTCCTCCAGGGTTTCGCCGACGCACATGATCGGCGTCAGCCCGTGATTTAAAACAGCTTTGACTTTCCGGTTCACACTTTCGTCGGTCTCGCTGAAATACTGCCGGCGCTCTGAGTGGCCGATAATTATATAACGGCAGCCCGCGTCTTTAAGCATAACAGGCGATACTTCCCCGGTGAAAGCCCCCTTGTCTTCCCAGAAAACATCCTGGGCCCCGAGTGATATGTCAGTGCCGCAAAGGGCTTCAGACATCAACGCCAGGGCAGTAAATGGCGGGCATAAAACGGTCTCGACATGATCAAGCCCGGCTGCTGTTTTCCTGAGCCCGTGGACAAAGGTCAAAGCTTCCGGCACGGTTTTGAACATTTTCCAGTTTCCCGCAATCATCGGCTTGCGTGACATCACACCAGCCACCCCCTCCGGGTCGGATTTTACAAAGATCATAAGTATTATGTAAGAATTATTACTTGTCCAGCAACACCGCCACGCCGGGGAGGACTTTGCCCTCAAGAAACTCAAGGGACGCGCCGCCACCGGTTGAGATATGGGTAATCCTGTCCGCCAGGCCGGCTTTTTTGACCGCGGAGGCGGAATCTCCACCGCCAACTATGGTGGTAGCCTTGCTCTCGGCCATGGCCAGCGCGATAGCATCGGTGCCTTTGGCGAAGGGAGCCATTTCAAAAACTCCCATGGGGCCGTTCCATACTATAGTACTGGCTGACTTCATGGCCTCGGTAAACATCGCCACTGTCTCCTGCCCGATGTCAAGGGCCATCCAGTCAGGCGGGATCTGGCCCACCGGCACCGTCTTCTGCTCGGCGTCCAGAGCAGCGCCCGGCGCCACAACCACGTCCACGGGCAGAAGTAACTTTATCCCTTTAGCCCTGGCCTCGGCAATCAGGCCTTTGGCCAGGTCGATCTTACCGGTTTCCAGCAGTGATTTACCGACGTCGTACCCTTGCGCTCTCAGGAATGTGTTGGACATGCCGCCGCCGATAATCATCGTGTCCACTTTATCCAGCAGGTTCGAAATAACGGCAATTTTATCAGAAACCTTGGCTCCGCCGATAATGGCCACAAAAGGTTTCTCCGGGTGAATTAAAAGACGGCCCAGGATATCAAGTTCTTTTTCCATTAAAAAGCCCGCCACCGCGGGTAAAAATTCGGATACACCCGCAGTGGAGGCATGAGCGCGGTGGGCTGTTCCAAAGGCGTCATTCACATAAATGTCGGCCAGGTCAGCCAGCTGCCGTGCGAATTTTTCATCGTTCTTTTCTTCTTCCTGGTGGAACCGGACGTTTTCAAGCAGGATCACGTCCCCGCCCCGCATCCGTTCGACAGCCTCACGCGGCGCAGCACCCACGCATTCATCGACTTTGGCAACCGCCCTGCCGAGAAGCTCGGACAGTTTTTTGGCGACAGGGTCCATTTTGTATTTCTCGTCAATTTTTCCTTTTGGCCGGCCGAGGTGGGATATAAGAATTACTTTCGCACTCTGCTCGACAAGGTAGTTAATAGTCGGAAGCGCCTCAACAATCCTGGTGTCGTCTGAAACCCGGCCGTTTTTATCCAGGGGAACATTAAAGTCCACTCTGACCAGTACTCTTTTGCCAGCAGCATCAATGTCCCTCACTGTTTTTTTAGCCATCAACGCGACACCTCCCTTCGATAATCTCTGTAAAGCGCTGCAAAATACGCCAGTTCACCAACACCCCATCCCAAACACGGCACATTTATAACCGAATGGGAGGGCAGGCATTTTCGAACTGTCTTTATTCTGCAGCGCTTTTTCCTTGAACGATAACTATATTTCTTTGGTGCTCATTTATTCAAGGTAACTTACTTGTCCTTCGAAGCCATATAAAGAAGCAGATCCAGCACACGTTCGGAATAGCCCCACTCGTTGTCGTACCAGGCGACAACCTTGGCCATATTGCCGCCGATGATCATGGTGGAAAGAGAATCAATTATCGCCGAATGGGGGTCACCCTTGAAGTCGGCGGATACCAGGGGCAGCTCGCAATAATCCATAATTCCTTTCAAATATCCGTGGGCGGCTTCTTTTAGAGCCTCGTTTATCTCATCAGCGTTCACCGTTTTTGACAGCTCCACCACCAGGTCCACCACTGAAACGGTGGGGAGGGGCACCCGCATGGCAAAACCGCTGATCTTGCCCTTCAACTCCGGCAGCACCAGCGCCACGGCTTTGGCCGCCCCTGTGGTGGTCGGAATAATGGACAGGTTGGCAGCCCTGGCCCGCCTCATATCCCGGTGGGGCATGTCAAGAAGCTGCTGGTCGTTGGTATAAGCGTGAACGGTCGTCATCAAACCTTTGATAATACCAAACTTGTCGTTCAGCACCTTGGCTACCGGAGCCAGGCAATTGGTGGTGCAGGACGCGTTTGAAACCACGTGGTGCACGGCGGGATCGTATTTCTCCTCGT
>CAZPXL010000170.1:0-4907 GCA_964591005.1 uncultured Eubacteriales bacterium | reverse complement strand
TCTTCAATTAACGGCGCCACTGTGAATGTTAAGGACATGGAAAGCGGTGAAATAAAAGCTACAGCGACCACCGGCAGCAATGGCAGGTATTTTTTCAACAGCCTGCCACCCGGCATCTACCTGGTTGAGGCTTTAACTGATTCGCACAAGCCGGAGCAGAAGGTCAGCGTGATCAAGACCAGGGACACCGTAAATTTTGTCCTGCACCAGTAAAAACAGTGCGCCAAGTGCGACAAGGGGACGGTTCTTGTGTCGCATTATTGTATACAAAAACGCGACAAGAGAACCGTCCCCTTGTCGCGGTTTTTTATTCAAAAATTTTTCCGACAAATTTGATCTCCTCGCCGCAATTGCTGCAGTTTTTGCCGGACAGGCCCACACCGCGGGCGGAATGGCCGATCCTGCTGATTATCTCATTACCGCACTGGGGACAAAAAGTGTCGTCAGTTCCCGGGATTTGCGCGTTTCCGATATAAACATAGTGGAGTTTTTTTGTCGCTATTTCCCTGGCCTGGACCAGTTTTTCCAGGGGGGTGGCCGGCAGGTCCATCTTGTACATGGGGAAGTAGCGGGAAAAATGCAGGGGGATATCCCGATCCAGGGAGGCAACCCAGTCGGTCAGGCGCTCGATCTCCTCCTCTGCATCGTTCAAACCGGGGATAAGCAGGGTGGTCAGCTCGACATGGCATTCACGCCGGGCTGTTTCCACTGTCTTCAGGACAGGCTGCAGGCTGCCTTTGCAGTACTTCTTATAATATTCCTCCGTAAAGCCCTTTACATCTATATTCATGGCGTCAATGAAGGGAAGGATCTCACGCAGGGGCGCCTCGTTAACCGATCCGTTTGTTACAAGCACATTTTTCAGGCCGGCTTCATTAGCCAGTTTGGCTGATTCAAAAACAAACTCATACCACATAAAAGGTTCATTATAAGTATAGGCAATTCCTATATTCGGGTAGCCCATGCCGGCATAGTCCATGGCCATCTCCACCAGGCCCGCCGGGGTGATATCTGTAGTGGGAGAATCGCCGTGGGCTATAGACCAGTTCTGGCAGAACTGGCATTTAAAATTACAACCGACTGTGCCCACGGAAAGGATATAAGAGCCGGGATAAAAATGGTACAGCGGTTTTTTTTCAATCGGGTCCATCCCGTAGGAAGATACTTTACCGTAGTTTGCGGCATAAAGGACGCCGCCGCGATTCACCCTGCAGCGGCAGATACCCGCTTTGCCCTCCTGTATTTTGCAGTAATGCGGGCATAGTACACAAGTGACAGCGTTCTGCTCCTTTTTTTCATAATACGAAGCTTCGCGCACCGGCAACCCCTCCAAAAAATAAAATACTTCTCACAAGATTAACACGATTTTAAAGATTAACAAGATTATAAAATTAAATTACTTTTTTTGAGGATAATGCAATGATTTTAAAATTTGTATAATCTTAATTTACACTTTGTAAAATAAAACCATTTAAACATTTATTTAATCCTGTAAATCATGTTAATCATGTTAATCCTGTGTAATTATTATTTATATCTTATTACTTCAAACCTTTCCAGTTTCAGCGGTTCATCCGGCCTTACCCCGGCCTTCTGGCAGGCTATCAGGACTTGCTCTTCCGCCGTGTCAACTCCCTCCAGGTTGGGCAGCAGCAGGCCGCTCTTCCGGCCGGACCGCACTATAACACCGTACTTCACGGGGTCGAGCTGGTGCAGGCCTGAGATGGGTTCCGGCGGCTGCAGCACATCCACGGAATATTCAAGGTCATCCAGCTCCTCCTTGCGGACGGGCTGAAAGCGCGGGTCGTTAGCACCGGCGCTGATGGCGTTTTCCGAAACCTCCTCGACAATGTTGGACCTGACCGGCTCTATTGTCCCTATGCAGCCCCGCAGCTGCCCGAACTTTTTGATGGATACAAACACGCCCGCGCTTTTCTTAAATTCCTCAGGCGCTTCAGCGAGAGCGGGCCGCGGGGAGCCACTGACATAGCTCTCCAGGGTGCTGCGCGCGACTTTGACCAGGTAGCTTTCTCCCTCCCGCTTCTTCGCCATTTCCGCCAGCCTTTCGGCTCGTAGTTTCTTTAAAAATGATTTTTCCGGATTTTTGCCTTCGGGTTCTAGGGAGGCTACCAGGTAACCTACTCCGAAAGGCCCCTCGTATGAAAGGACTTCGGCTTTTACATCATAACCGTCCAGGGCTCCCAGCATCATGACAATGGAATGGTAGCCGCACTCGCCGGCCTGGGAGACCAGTTCCGGGTCCATATTGACAATGCCTTCCACGTCCGTTCCGGCCAACAGCCTGGCTATTGTGGTGTCAAAATCCTTTCCCCTCGGCAGGTAGCCACCTTGAGCGTCATGGGTAAGACCGTGGGAAAGGTCGCCGCTTGCCAGCAGTGCCACCCTGCGCCCCAGTGATTCAGCAGCCTTGCGGACAGCTACACCGAAGAGGTAAAGTTTCCGGGGCTGGCCCAGGGCCATGGACACATGCACCAGAGGAGTTTCCAGCTTTGCCTTGCGGAGAAAATAAAGGGGCACAACCACTCCGTGGTCAAGGCGCAGGCTTACACCGTACTGCCTTTCTTCCTCTTCGGCCAGCTCGATCACCGGCAAACCCAGTTCCGCAGCCTGTCTTTTTATTTCACGGGCCAGGGCCTGGTCATTATCAACCATATACCTGATATTGCCGGCCTGGAAATATCCCAGGTCGCCTTTTAACTGCGGGGACATGTTTATGCCAACCACATCCCGGAAAATTGGCGCGTGAGGCGAAATAATTGCAACTGTTTCAGCGCCGCTTTTTATAATCCGCCTGCCCAGTTCCAACATCGCCTCCTGGGTATCGGAAACCTTTGCAGCTTCAGTTCCGCCGACCTCCGGCACGGCTATGGGGGGGTGCGGGCAAACACCGCAAAATACAACAGACATTCTTTTCTCCTCCTACACATATTAAAAGAGTATTATTACCCATGTGCATTTTATCATGTAAATATACCGTAATACAGGAAATAACCTCCCAGTCCTATAAGAAATATACCACATGCTACGATAACCCTGCTGTATATCCTATCGCTTAAAAATTTCCTGCCTCCGGCCACCGCCGCCGAAATTAAGCTGTACCAAACAAGATCGGCAAGTATATGCCCGGTAAAAAAAGAGGTAAGCCCCAGAGTTCCCTTTTGCAGGGACAAAGTAATATAGCCAAGGCCAACTGTGGCCCACCACAGGGTCCAGTATGGATTGGAAACACTGACCAGTATACCTGCCAGGACCGGATGCATGCGCCTTTGCACGGCAGGAGTACGGAAACCGTTGCTCTCCTCTCTGCTTTCACTGTGATTGCAGCCCTGCCCCCCATTACCTGCCATCTCCAATGAGACCCTGCCCGCGGCGGCATCCCTGGCCATACCGGCGCCCATATAAAGCAAAAAAGCTCCTCCCAGTACCGCTATTACCTGCGACACCACCGTCATCGTCAACAAAACTGATAGCCCGCCTACCAGCGCCAGGATCAGGGCCAGTTCAAGAACAGCGTGTCCCGCCACAATTAAAGGCCCGGCCCAAAAGCCCCGCCGGGCGCTCTCTCCGATCGTAACAGTCAGCAGCGGGCCGGGCATCATTGCTCCTGAAAAACCTACGATAAAAGCCGTTGTAAAGATTGCAATTATCTCCAACATATCACCGCCAATATTTACTATTTTCTTTCAAGAGGCAAAAAATACCTGCCTTTTTCTTAAAAAACCTCTTTACAATAACCTGGAAAAATACGATAGTTTAATTATGAACATCAATTCCATAACATCCATATTATTGGAACTGACATACCAGAATAATAACGTTTCGAAGCCCTCAGCCAGAACGGAAGGGGTATCGCCTGTACGCGATTTAACAACCGCAGCCAAAGAAGCGCTTGAGGCTGAAAGTGTAAAAAATTCCGTCTCACAGCCTGCCCGGGCAGAAACGCAGCAAAAAACCGAGCAGCCTTTTTCGGTCCCCTCGTTTATACCCCTGCCGCTGCGCACCGACTTGTTTCAGGAAGCACGTTTCTTTGCCAGGCTGGGCGATGAAAAAACAGAAGGCGGCGTCAGGGAAGCGGAAGAATTTTTTATCTGCCTGGCAACTGAAAACCTCGGCCGGATCTGGGTGGGCATTGCCTGCCGCAGCGATTTCCTGTCCGTAAAATGTTTTACCGACCAGGAAGCTTCAAATAAAATACTAAGACAGCATTTTCCTCCTCTAAGGGAAGATCTGAAGACAATCGGTTTCAGCGAGGTCTCTTTGACCAGCCAGGCCAGGAATGAACTGGGCGCCGTGGTGGAGGGACTCCTCCCCAGGTTTGAAGCGCACCTATTTGACCGGAAGATTTGAGGAAGGCCTATGAGTGACCTGAGAAAGGAAGTTGCCACGGCGCTGCGCTACGAGCCGGGAAAAGACAGCGCCCCGGTCATTGTCGCGGCCGGGCAGGGTCTGGTGGCAAATCAGATCAAAGAAATAGCGGAAAAAGCGGGGGTACCGCTTTACTCGGACCAGGCCCTGGCCAAAACTCTGTACGACCTGGGCATCGGGGTGGAGATCCCAGCCCAGCTGTACGAAGCTGTGGCAAAGATCCTCGTGTTTGTAATGAAGCTGGACAAAAAATAAGCCAGGAAAATGTTCCTGGCTGTCTGTTTTTTATATCACAATGCAAAAACATTAAGTAGATATTTATACTTTTAGTTTTGAAATTGCTTCCTGCATCTGGTTGACGACTTCGTCCAGAGTCTTTGCCGCCGAGGTAAACCTTTCAACCAGGGCTGTTTGTTCCCCGGTGGCCTTGTTCACGGAATTGATCCCGTCTGTTACCTGCTGCGAGTAGCTTATAATTTCTTTTACCATTACAATCATATTATTGAGGTCCGCCAGAAGCG
>CAZPXL010000169.1:0-4916 GCA_964591005.1 uncultured Eubacteriales bacterium | reverse complement strand
TCGTCGTAATTTGATTTTTCCCGCTCACCCGCATGGAAACCCATAACAGCTTCCCTTTTGATAGTATGCAGGCCCACGTTCGATGTCATAATCAACACTGTATTCCTGAAATCCACCGTGCGACCCTTGGCATCAGTCAGCCTGCCGTCCTCCATCACCTGCAGCAGTATATTGAAGACGTCCGGGTGAGCTTTTTCAATTTCGTCAAGCAGGACTACCGTATAGGGCCTGCGCCTTACCGCCTCGGTCAGCTGTCCCCCTTCATCATATCCCACGTAGCCTGGAGGGGCGCCTACGAGACGGGAAACCGCGAATTTTTCCATGTATTCTGACATGTCGATCCTGACCATGGCGTCCTCGCTGCCAAAAAGGACCTCAGCCACGGTCCTCGCCAGCTCGGTCTTGCCAACGCCGGTCGGGCCCAGAAAGATAAAGGAACCGATAGGCCGCTTGGGATCTTTTAAGCCGGCCCGTGCCCTGCGAATAGCCCTTGATATGGCCTGGATCGCTTCATCCTGCCCAACTACGCGCTGGTGCAGGACTTCTTCCATTTTTAACAGCCTTTCAGATTCTTCTTCTGCCAGCTTCTTAACCGGTACTCCGGTCCAGCTCGAAACAATGTGGGCAATTACTTCCTCGTCTACCACCAGTTCCGCGCCGCTATTTCTCTGTTTCCACGATTCCCTGCGCTCATCCAGATCTGACCGCAGTTTTTGTTCCTGGTCTCTCAGTTCGGCAGCCTTTTCAAACTCCTGGCCGTCTACCGCCGCCTCTTTTTCCTTATGCAGTTCTTCCAGTTTCTTTTCCAGTTCTTTTAGTTCGGGAGGCGCTACAAATGCCTGCAGCCTCACCCTTGAACCGGCTTCATCCATCAAATCAATAGCTTTATCCGGCAGGAACCGGTCGGTGATATAACGGCTGGACAACCTGGCGGCCGCATCAAGGGCGGTGTCGGTAATTCTAACTCTGTGGTGCGCTTCGTATCTGTCCCTGAGACCCTTTAAAATTTGAATAGTTTCTTCCACAGTCGGCTCTGCCACGGTAATGGGCTGGAAGCGCCGCTCAAGGGCGGCATCCTTTTCTATGTGTTTACGGTACTCATCGAGGGTAGTGGCGCCGATACACTGAAGTTCGCCCCTGGCCAGGGCCGGCTTTAAGATATTGGCCGCATCTATGGCGCCTTCCGCCGCGCCTGCCCCCACCAGTGTGTGAAGTTCATCGATAAACATAATAATATTCCCGGCCTGGCGGATCTCTTCAATGATTTTCTTTAAACGCTCCTCAAATTCCCCCCGGTACTTTGTGCCGGCGACCAGGGTGCCCATATCAAGGGTAACGACCTTTTTATTAAGCAATATTTCAGGTACATTACCGGCTGTTATTCGCTGGGCCAGCCCCTCGGCCACGGCGGTCTTCCCGACACCGGGCTCTCCGATGAGAACGGGGTTGTTCTTGGTGCGCCTGCTCAATACCTGGATTACTCTTTCAATTTCTTTTTCCCTGCCCACCACAGGGTCAAGCTTGTCTTCTTTGGCCATGACGGTAAGATCCCGCCCAAACTGGTCAAGGGTTTGGGTAGGGCCGGCTTTAGGCTGGCTCTGTGCCTGGCTCTCAGGAGGAGTCTGCCCACCCTGCAGGTGGGCCACCATGGTCCGCAGCTTGCGGTAATCGGCGCCCGTGGCGCTTAATATACTGGCCGCCACACCTTCGCCTTCCCTGATCAAACCCAGGAGCAGGTGCTCAGGCCCGACATAGTTGTTTCCCATCCGGCGTGCTTCATCCAGTGATAATTCCAGCACTTTTTTAGCCCTGGCCGTAAGGGCGGGCTCAGCCGGGAGAGGCTCATTGCTCATTTCAACCATTTGTGATACGGCCTCATTCACCTTCTCAGCATCTATACCCAATGTAGACAGTACTTTAGCTGCGGCGCTTTCCCCTTCCCGGATTAGACCCAGCAGCAGGTATTCAGTTCCGATATGAGGGTAATTAACTCTCTTCGCTTCTTCCCTGGCATACATCAATACTTTTTGCGCCCTTTCAGTAAATCTGCCAAACATATTTAAACACCTCCAAATTGGAGCCCTACATTGTAGGGCCGGATTCATCCGGCCATTTTGTGCGGCTGAAGCCGCACCTACAGCTCTCGCGCCCCATTTCTTATCTCTTGCCTTTTATTGTCAATTATCAAATTCTTTTCTTATTAATTCCGCCCTGGCGGCGTCCAACTGGCTTTTTGACATCTCCTGCCCGGCTGTTTTAATTAAAAAAGCCGGCCTGATTTTTACCATTAACTCATTTAAGAGTTTGTCCTGCACCCCGGAAATTATTTTTAATTCTATCCCGAGCCTCAGGTCGGATAACATTCGCATTGTCTCTTCCAAGGTCAGGATCCGGGCATGTCTTAAAATACCGTAAGCCCGGTAAACGCGGTCTTCAACGACCCCGCGCCTCCCCCTGTATAAGACCTGGCGGGATGCCTGCTCTTGAGCTAATATTTGCCTTGTTATGGATATAATGTTATTAATAATTTCCTCCTCAGACTGGCCCAAAGTAATCTGGTTCGATATCTGAAACAGATCCCCCAGGGCTTCTGTCCCCTCGCCGTAAAGACCCCGCACGGTCAGCCCGAGCTTGCCAATGGCGTTAAAAACACCGCCCAGCTGGTTTGTTATTTTTAGCCCTGTGAGGTGAAGCATCACTGAAGCGCGCAGTCCGGTACCCGTGTTTGTCGGACAGGAGGTGAGGTAGCCGAGCTTTTCTGAAAAGGCGTATTCAAGAGTCTTTTCGAGCCCGTCGTCTATATTGTTGGCTATCGTCCATGCTTCTTTCATCCGCAGGCCGGAAAGGATGCACTGTATGCGCAGGTGGTCTTCTTCGTTTATCATTACGCTGACTGCTTCATCATCACGGATTGCCACCGCCTTATACTGAAAATTGTTCAAAAGGTCGGGACTGATCAGGTGTTTATCCACCAGTATCTGTCTTTCCAGCGGCGACAAGTCATTCAGCAGGCTAAATTCCAGGTTGCCGATGAGGTCTGAGGCTTCCTTATTTTCGACAGCCGCTTTGACTTCATTAATCACTTCCATGGACTTCTCCGGATTTAGCAGGTGGGGGAAAGGTATGCCTGCAAGGTTCCTTGCAACTCTTACCCTGCTGCTGATCACAATGCTCGCGTCCGGCCCGTCGGAATCCATCCAACTGCTGTTAGCGCTGCTGACCTTATCATTAATCGGCATGCTGTCCCTCACCTCCCTCTTCAAGATTTTTTTCCAGCCGGCGAATGGTATCACGGAGCTGGGCCGCCCGTTCAAACTCTTCGCAGCCAACAGCTTCTTTGAGCTGCCTCTTCATTACTTCAATCTCTTTGACTAACCTCGCCCGGCCTCCTGTGCGTTCGGGCACTTTGCCGGTATGGCGTGTGTTGCCGTGAATTCTTCGTAAAAGCGGCAGCATCTTCTCCTCGAATTGAGGGTAGCATTCGCCGCAGCCCAGCAGGCCATTCTTGGCGAACTGCTCTTCTGAAATTCCGCATTTTTCACATACCTTACCGGCATGACCGCTTTGATTATAGCTGCCGCCGTTAAAATCATAATTCAGAAGGCCGGCTAAAAAATTATTTAAATTCATCTGCGGGAATAAACCAAATCCATGAATCTGAATTTCCTTGGCACATATTTCACACAGGTGGGTTTCCTGTTTCTGCCCGTTTATAATCTCGGCGACATGCACGGTCGCAGGCCGCTGGTTGCACTTTTCGCACAACATACAATTTATCTCCTTTCAAAACAGAACTCTTAATAACAACCGGCTCTTAACTGCGCAAAATGGTTGTGATCATGGCCTTTAGCAGAAGCGCCCTCAACTTGTCCCGCACGGGCATGCTCAGCCTTAATATGTTTCCGTCTACCGCGGCAGACATGACCCTGGCCTCACGCAGTGATATAAAATCTTCTTCAAGCAGGCGGCCGATCACACCGTCAGCATCCGCCTGTGAAATTGAATCGCCGATTATGTCACACAGATTAAGGATTAAATCAGCGCTCTGGTCAAGGGGGATCTTGACTATCCGGATATAACCGCCGCTTCCTCTCCTGCTTTCCACGAAATAACCATGGCCTGCGGAAAATCTTGTAGTCAGCACATAATTAATCTGCGAAGGGACACAGCTGAAACGCATAGCCAGGTCACTGCGCTGGACTTCGACAAACTCACTGTTGCTTTCAGCCAGCAGCTGCTTTAAGTAATTTTCAATTAGATCTGAAATATTATTCATGTCATCCAATCCCCTGACTTTTACTGACTTTAACTATATTATAATGGAATTCCATACAATAATTCAACACTTTTTTATTTATTCTTCCCTGTGCAAGCCTGTCAAAAACAATAAAAACGAAAACCGCGCCTTAAAGCGCGGTTTTTTAAAAGAATGGCTCCCCGAGTAGGATTCGAACCTACAACCTACCGGTTAACAGCCGGTTGCTCTACCGTTGAGCTATCGAGGAACATCGGTATTATAACGTATACAAATATACTACGGCTTTCAGCTCAAGTCAAGTGATAAAAGGATATCGGCGACCTGTTTATTATTCTCCTGAAATTATTTTTTAATCCAAGGGGAAACAAGGGGACGTTCTTTTTGTCTCATTTCTTGTTACTTTAATTGAAACATGTTACCATGTGTCAAGTGTGTCAAGGGTAAGCGTCAAAGGAGTGTCAAGGGGAACGGGTGTATCAATTCGGTCGTCGGTCGTCAGACGTCGGTTGTCGTGTGTCAAGGGTGTGTCAAGGGGACGGGGTTGTTGACACATTCCTTGACTCACGGAATGTGTCAACAGTAAGCGTCAAAAGAGCTGTCACCTGTCAGCCAGTGGCGGCTCGATATAAAATAATAAATTGCCCTTTATAATAAAACA
>CAZPXL010000168.1:1889-4939 GCA_964591005.1 uncultured Eubacteriales bacterium | reverse complement strand
ACCGGCGCGTTGCCGATGACATTGCCCTGGATGCCGAGCTCATCGATTACTTCAGCGACTAAGCGGTGCGCGACACCGTGAGTACAACCCGGGCAATAGTGAAAAGGCACGTCTTTCAGCGACCTGGGCCTCGAAAACACTTTTTTCACCGGCCGGCACCTCCCTCATGCAGTTTTTTTATTTCTTCCAGGACGTCCCTGACGTCGGGGACCATGCCGCCCAGCCGCCCGTAATGGAAGACCGGAGCCCTGCCGCTAACTGCCAGTTTAACATCTTCAATCATCTGGCCCATGTTCATTTCCACCGAAAGGTAAGCCCTGGTTTTGCCTGCTGTGCTTTCTACAAAATCAGACGGGAAAGGCCAAAGTGTTATCGGCCTGATCAGTCCGGCTTTTATGCCCAGGGCGCGTGCTTTCTCCACGGCCGACATGCAGATGCGGGAAACCATCCCGAAAGCGACTAAGGCGATCTCGGCGTCCTCCATCATATATTCGTCGCAGACCTGCTCTTTCAGGCTTATCTCCCTGTATTTTTTCTCCAGCCTGATGTTAAGGTCCTCCATTTGTTCCGGGATGACATAGCAGGAGTTGATCAGATTTTTTTTGCCCCCATGGTATTTACTATATTAGGTTTCCTTCCCTCACAGCCGGTAGTAGCCCATGGTTTTGGAGGACTCTCGACCTTTATGTCGTCTCTTAATTCCACAGGCTCCATCATCTGGCCCATGACCCCATCCGCCATTACCATGACGGGGTTACGGTATTTATCAGCCAGGTCAAAAGCCTTGTGCATCATGTCCAGTATTTCCTGCACCGAGTTCGGCGCCAGGACGATCAGGTGGTAGTCGCCGTGGCCGCCGCCCTTGCAAGCCTGGAAATAGTCTGCCTGGGAAGGGGCGATGTTGCCCAGGCCAGGCCCGCCCCGCATCAGGTTTACAACCACGCTCGGGAGCTCTGCCCCCGCGAGGTATGACAGGCCTTCCTGCATCAGGCTGATGCCGGGGCCGGAGGATGATGTCATAACCCTGGCGCCGGCCGAGGCCGCGCCGTAAACCATGTTGATGGAAGCCACTTCACTTTCAGCCTGCAGGAAGAGCCCCCCCACTTCCGGCAGCCGTTTGGCCAGGTAATGGGTCAATTCACTCTGGGGCGTAATCGGGTAACCGAAAAAGTAGCGGCACCCGGCCTGAACCGCGGCCTCACCGATTGCTTCATTGCCTTTCATCAGTATCCTGCTCAAACCGCCTTCTCCTCTCTCTCCACTTCAATAGCCATGTCCGGACAGACCAGCGCGCAAAGAGCGCAGCCCGTGCACTTGTCCTGTTCCAGCACCGTGGCCGGGTGATAACCCAATTCATTAGTGCTGCCAGACATGACGATTATGCCTTTGGGACAGACGGCTGTACACAGCTGGCATCCCTTACAGCGTTCTTCCAGAAAAGTAACTCTGGCCAATATGTTCTTCCCTCCTAAAATTACAATTAAACATCTAAAAACCGGAAGCCCCCAATATGACTGCTTATTTAATTGACTGGAGACTTTTTATTAACATCAATACGTAAAGATCATAACTGCCAGGGGGTCTTCATAAAAAGCTTCAGCGGCATCACCGGCACGTCCGTGCCGCCCATGGCCGGCGCCAGGTCCGAGCGCGCGCACATAAAGGCTACAGGCAGACCCATGGACCTCGCCGCCCCGCATATGATCCGGTGACCCTCGAGAATAGTTTTAACGTCCGTTTCAGGACCGAGGTTGGTATTGCTGACAAGGGCGCTCACAGTTAGCCTGGAGGTTTTTTCAATGCCCCGCGTGATGCTTATTATTCCATCAACATCCCCGCTGTAGGGACGGCAGGTGTTTACCACCAAAAAAAGATTAAAAGCCCCGTCGGGCAGTTTATTTTTAAAACGGCCTAAAACAGTGGCGCCGATGTCACCGCCGCCCACGTCAAAAACCCCGTAACCGTCCGGGTTCTCCAGCACACCGTGGATAGCCGGCGGAAGCGCCGGGATATCAGCTCCGGCGAGCTTTCCCTGCGGGCTGACCACCGCTATCCCCATTTCCTCGAAACTATCTCTGACCTTCCTTACTCTGAAATAAGGAT
This sequence comes from uncultured Eubacteriales bacterium, assembly GCA_964591005.1. Taxonomy (GTDB): domain Bacteria; phylum Bacillota; class Desulfotomaculia; order Desulfotomaculales; family Pelotomaculaceae; genus Syntrophopropionicum. The sequence goes on along the minus strand of CAZPXL010000168.1, from coordinate 2,836 downwards.
TTATCAGATCTAGGTCCACGACAGTGACTTTTTTGCCGCTTTCGTTAAGCTTGATGGCATAGTTAAGAGCTGTCTCGGTTTTCCCGCTCCCAAAATACCCGGTGAATATGATGATGCGTTTTTGGTCTAACAGTAGAAATTCACCTTCCCCGGTTAAACACAGCTCTGTATTCGGCTTACTACTAATAATAACCCACGGCAAAAAACAATTACAACAGCTATTATATACCTACATGCGACTTTTTTGAATATTTAAATACAGACACTAAACACCGCCCAAATTAACCGGGCGGTGTTTGTGGTGTTTGTTAAGAATAAATCTATAATACCTGTTTTTAGCTAACCTTTTGCTCGATCCTCAGCTTATCGGCCACCATGGCGATGAACTCGCTGTTGGTGGGCTTGCCGCGCTCCAGGTTGATGGTATAACCGAAAAATTTGGCCATCATCTCCACATTGCCGCGGTCCCAGGCCAGTTCAATGGCATGCCTTATGGCCCGCTCCACCCTGCTCGGGGTCGTCTGGAACTTCTGGGCAATCATCGGGTAAAGTTCCTTGGTCACCGCGCCCAGCAGGCCGACCTCGCCTATAACCATCAAAATCGCATCACGCAGGTAATGATAGCCCTTGATATGCGCCGGGACACCCATCTCGTGAATAATGTTCGTAACCGAAACGTCCAGGTTTTTCGGTTTGGATGGAGTAATATACTGCGACACATTGACTCCATCGGCCAGCTGGCGGATACGGGTGGCCAGGACGTTAAAGTCAAAAGGTTTCAATATGTAATAATCCGCGCCCAGCTCCACCGCTTTTTGAGTAACGCTTTCCTGCCCGAAAGCTGTGAGCATGATAATCCTGGGCTTGCTGCCGGAACTGCCGCTGACTAGTTTTTCAAGAACTCCTATCCCATCGAGATGAGGCATTATGATATCCAAAACAACCAC
>CAZPXL010000168.1:0-1789 GCA_964591005.1 uncultured Eubacteriales bacterium | reverse complement strand
GACAATAAATTTGCTTTATATATAAAAAATTTACCCTGGCAATCGTCTCAGCTCAGGGTAAACAGGTGTTTTAAGCGGCCGGCTGTTCAACAAACTGGCCGGATTTATGATGCAGCCCGGATTCTTCAACCATCCACTGTGCAGGGGTGCCGTAGCCTTTAGCCGGATCATTGACAAATACATGGGTTACCGCTCCGATAAGCTTATTGTCCTGGATAATCGGACTGCCGCTCATACCCTGGACAATGCCTCCGGTCTTTTCTAAAAGCCTCTGGTCGGTAATTTTTATTACCATTGCCTTGCCGTCATTTCTCGCCTGCGGGTTTATTCTGACAATCTGTATTTCAAACCTTTCGACTTTGTCGTCTTCTATAACTGTTAGTATTTCAGCCTGCCCTTCATGGATCTGATCTGCCATGGCTACCGGTATCGGCTCATTATAAGATCCGTTGCGGACAACTTTTTTTAAATCGCCGAAGATACCAAGCCTGGAATTTTTAGTAATAGTGCCGTTAACCTTTTTATCACCAATCAATATTCCTATTTTTTCGCCCGGCTGCCCTTTTTTTCCCCTGTGGATGGACTGGACATCAGCGTCAATAATCTCACCTTCAGATATTTCAATGGGGCTTGTTGAGCCATAGTCCGTGACCATGTGGCCCAGGGCTCCGTAAACCATGCTTTCCGGCTCATAAAAAGTTAATGTGCCGATACCCACCGTACTGTCCCTGATCAGCAGGCCCACACGGTAACGCAGCGTGTCCCTGCAGTATACCGGGTTAACACTGGTAACAAAAGTCTCGCCGTTACGTTCCACCTCCATAGTCAAGGCTCTCCCGGATGCGCCCGCTTGCGCCACGGCATCACGGAACTGCCCGTCGCTGCGTATGATCTCACCGTCAATCTTTAAAATAACGTCACCTTCCTTTAGGTCTGCGGAAGGATTAACCTGGTTACCGGACTGATCAAGCACAGCGGAGTGCCCGACCACAATTAATCCCTGTGAACGCAGCAGCACGCCGATGGACTGGCCGCCCGGTATAACCATTACCTGCGGGACAACACTTACCAGCACGTCCCGTACCGGTATAATCCCAAACAGGCTGAGCTTTACCTGATATTGTCCGGGTTCTGTCGCTATCGGACAGGAAGACGCGTCAAGGTCCATGTTTTTGTATTGTCTTGTAAAGGTTTCATATTCAAATACCTGTGACTTCAATGTCTTTTGAAACGGGGCGGAGAACTCTACTTTCAGCGGTTCGCCAATAACAACGGACTGCTTATCCGGCAGCTGCATAATACCCTGTGCCTGGTAGGACAACAAACCGGACAATAACACCAGAATACTGCATAAGAGTCCGCGAAATTTCCCCCTCAAGCATCACTCCTCCAATTTTATTGCCAGCCACCTCCAAAAAAATTGAAATGAAAAATAAAGAAATTTTAATTAATTCGACAATAACGAGTGTAAATCTAATATAACCTTCGTTAATCGCTTTTATTAAGCCTAAATGTTCCTTAACTTCCCAAAACGGCGTTTTTTCTGGCTTTAACACCGGTTTGTAAGTTTTAGTTTGTTTTCCTGGTATAAAAATAAAAAAACATGTTTTTTTACAAACATGATTTTGAATAACTAAATTAAATTAGATCAATGACAATTTATATAATACAAAGTCCATAATGTTAAAACCTGCTGCTCTAAAATTAATTTAATAATCCTTGTTTTATCAAATTATTATATTTTTTGCCCGGGAAGAGTTGTAAAATGGAATTTATATATTTAAAAATC
>CAZPXL010000167.1:0-4945 GCA_964591005.1 uncultured Eubacteriales bacterium | reverse complement strand
TAGCTTATAATTTCTTTTACCATTACAATCATATTATTGAGGTCCGCCAGAAGCGACTTGACGGACTGGGAAGCCTCGCTGGCAGCGCTGTACCCCTCGGAAACTATCTGCTGGTCCTCCTCCAGGCTGACTGACGCCTGGCGGGCGTGCTGCAGGGCTTTTTCAAAGAGGCTGTATATACCTTTGGTAGCATTGGCGGCGTCCTGAGAACGCTTCTGTATCTCAGCCGCCAGGGCGGAAAAGTTGCTTTCTTCTTCAACAATTGTTTCCGCCGCTCCCGAAATCTCTTTCTTTGTCTTGGATTTATTGTTGTTCGCCATGAAGTTTTTCATTTCCGTAACAGCCTTCTGGGCCAGTAAGTTGGCCTGATCGGCTATCAGCGCTATGAACTGTATTATGTCGCCTATTTTTTCCAGGTGTGATTCCAGTTCTTTGACCGACTCACTGGTACGGAGCATGGCCACGCTGCTCGATTTCATCTGCTTCAGAAACTTCTCAGAAGTTTCCTCGGCTCTTGCCAAACTTAAAACAGTCTTTTCGGAAGCGTTGATCACGGCTTCGGAGTTGATCTCCATCTTGCCTACAGTTTCAGAAAGCTGGCTCATTTTTACCACGGCCGCGTTGGAGGTATCGGCGGCTTTCTTAATGCTGTCCTGCAGCTCATACGTGTATTGTGCCACATTTGCCACCGAACGGCTGGTTTGCTCACCCAACTCCCTGAGTCTATCCGCCATGTTGACAAATGACCGGATCAGGTTGCCGAGCTCGTCCTTGGACGACGTTTCCAGATCTATGGCTGTAAAATCTCCCCTGGCTATACGGTCAGCTTCTATCTCAAGCCTTTTGACAGTGTCTGTAATCCGGTTCGAAATATAAATAATTAATATAATCAGAGCAATGGTGAGGACAGCGACTCCGCCCATGATTTGCCCTCTGGCAACAGCGATCTGCCTGTTGGTCTCTTCTATGGAAAAACCGACCCGGAACCCCCCCCAGTGGCGTCCGTTAACGTAAATCGGAGAGGATATATCCCACATGATTTCACCCGTGTCTCCCCTTCTGTATACCTGCAGCAGGTAAGGTTCCGTGTTTTGAGAAGAGGCCAGGCCTACTTCGTCATTAAATATACGCTTGCTGCGGGCCGGGTTGTCGCCTATCCCACCGGGCTCGAAAACACCGCTCTTGGGGTAAACGTTATTATGGGTGGGAACATAACCGTTTATGTCCTGTGATACAGCGTAGATTACAACCTTGTCGTTAAGAAATGGATCCTGCACCTTGCTCAAATTCGCGTCGGTGAAGGAGTCAAACATGGTATGGTACTTTTGAGGGCTTGTATTCGGAATGGGCATATAATTTGTGTCAAATATCTGTTCCTCAGTCATAACACCGTGAGTAATGGCGTCAGACAATATTTTACCGGAGGTAGCGGCGCCGGTCTGGGCTAAAATGATACCTCTTTCGAGCAGGGCGTTTCGCAGTGTGTTTGACTGTCTGTAAAGATCATATGCTAAAAAGCCGATCAACATAGGCAGTATTACGCTGATTATTATTATACTGTTTTTAAGCTTAAGGGATTTTACAGCAAATTGCGGCACTGGAAACTCACCCCTCTATTACTTTAATTATAGAAATACTTATTTATTCGGCTTAAACAGCAAATATCCTGCCAAAAGTGATTGTATCGCTCTCATAATAAAAATATCACAGGCGGCAGGGCGCAAGCAAGGTGGGTTTTAGGCAGTTAGGCGTAAGATAAAAGGTAATCGTATTGGGCAGACACAATACAAATAACCTCTTTTGCAGCTCTTACGACACAATTAGAAAGGTCTTACAACCTAAAACCACACGTGTTGGCAAACGGCCCGCAGCCTGTGACCTGTGTTACACAAAATCATTTATATACCGAGGTACGCCTCTTTAATATGCTCGTCATTCAGGAGCTCCTGGCCGGTGCCCTGCAGGTAGATCTTACCGTTTTCAAGGACATAAGCGCGGTGGCACATCTTTAAAGTCGACACAACGTTCTGTTCAACCTGCAGCACGGTGACGCCCTCGCTGTTAATTTCCTTGATATTGTCAAATATTTGCGTTACCAGCACCGGGGCCAGGCCCAGCGAAGGTTCGTCCAGGATCAGGAGCTTGGGCAGCGCCATCAGTCCCCTGCCCAGGGCGAGCATCTGCTGCTGGCCGCCGGAGAGTGTTCCCGCTTCCTTGTTCTGTTTTTCCTCCAGGATCGGGAAATGCTCAAATACCTTTTTCATTGTTTCCTTCCTCTTGGACTTTGCCTCGGGAAAAAGGGACCCCATTTCCAGGTTTTCACGCACGGTCATCTCGGGAAAAAGACGCCTGCCTTCAGGCACATGTATGATACCCAGTTCCGCTATTCTATACCCCGGAAGGTCAGTTATATCTTTTCCCATAAACTCAATCTTGCCCTTTTTGATTTTTAACATACCTGAAATGGCGTTCAAAGTAGTGGTTTTACCGGCGCCGTTGGCGCCCAGCAGCGCCACAAACTCCCCCTGGTTTACCTCAAAAGAAATATCCCACAGCACCTGTATGTCTTTATAAGCCACATCTATGTCTGTTACTTTAAGCATAGGCCTCTCCTAAATATGCTTTAATTACCTCAGGGTGGTTAGCCACTTCCTGCGGTTTGCCCATGGCTATTTCCTTCCCGAAATTGATCGCCAGGATCCGGTCGGAAATACCCATCATCACTTTCATGATGTGTTCAATAATAATAATGGTAACACCTGCGTCGCGAATGCGCCTGATCAGCTCTATGGCCGCCTCGGACTCCTTGGGGTTGAGCCCAGCGCAGGTCTCGTCCAGCAGGAGCAACTGGGGCTCCGTGGCCAGCGCCCTGGCTATTTCCAGCCGCTTGCGCAGGGGGATGGGCAGTCCTTTAGCTTCCCGGTGCGTATACTTGTCCAGGTTGCAGAAATTAATAATTTCTTCCGCCTTGTGTCTGGCCTTGCCGATGCTGCCCGTCCGCAGAAAGGCTCCAGCCATCACGTTTTCCTGGACTGTCATGCGCCTTAAAGGCTTAACCACCTGAAACGTCCTGCCTATGCCTATTTTGCATATTTCATGGGCCGGCAGCGTGTCTATTCTCTTATCATTAAAATAAATCTCGCCTGCTGTGATCGGGAAAAAACGGCTGACCATATTGAACACAGTAGTTTTTCCGGAACCATTAGGGCCGATGATACCAAAAATTTCCCCTTTTTCTACTTTAAAAGTTAAATCGTTGACAGCGGTAAGACCGCCAAATTTCTTGGTTATACCCTTAGCCTCAAAGATACTCAATCTAAACACCCCCGGCCACGCCAGCTTTTTTCCGCTGCGTAATACGTTTTAATAAATCCAGCTCTCCCGCGATACCGTTGGGCAGGAACATGATAATAAGACAGACCAGCACGCCAAAAACAAGCACGTTGGCCGGGCCAAGGGTGGTGCGGAACAGTTCCCCCATGATAATGTACAGTGCCGCCCCGATGGTCGGTCCCCAGGTCGTGGCCACACCGCCGAGCATAACCACCAGGATTACCATCACCGATATATTGGTCAGGTTAAACACGATGTTGGGGTCGATAAAGGCTACGTAATTCATATAGAAGGCGCCCGCCAGGCCGGTGAAAAAAGCGCTCGGCAGCAGGGCCAGGTTTTTGTATAAAGTTGTGGGTATGCCCAGTGAGGTAGCCGCGTCCTGGTCCTCCCTGATGGAGACCAGGTAGTAACCGATTTTGGAATGTACAATCAAATAAGTCGCCAGCAGGGTTACTGCCAGCATGGCCAGCCCGGCGTAATAATAAAAGGCTTTTGAAGTAATCGCGGGCATAATTAGAATTCCCTTGGCCCCGTTTGTGAAATTTGTCATATTGAGAAATACCAGCCGGAATATTTCTCCCAGCGCCAGCATGGCCAGGGCAAAATACGGGCCCCTTAAACGGAAACAGATTGCGCCGATGGGCAGGGCCGCCACCGCAGCCACCACCGGGCCCAGTGCAATCCCCCACCAGGGAGAAAGGCCATAGTGCAGTGTAAGGAGGCCGGCTGAATAGGCACCGAGCCCGAAGAATGCGGCATGACCGAACGAAACCTGGCCCGCGTAACCGCTGAGGAGGTTCCATGAGGTGCCGATGATCGCCCAGATTATGATCAAAATCAGAATATGCAGCTGGTACGGCGCTTTAATAAACAGCGGCACCAATACAGCAATAATAGCAAAAGCAATTGTCATTAATATATTTTTGTTTAACATAATTTTCTCACCTCTTCACTAAACTCCTTATACCACCCGGCAGGAACAAAAGTACCAGTATGAATATCACTAATCCCACCACGTCTTTATAGCCCATGGAAATATAGGTGGCGCCCAGGGACTCCGAGAGCCCGAGGACAAGCCCGCCAATAGCGGCGCCCCAGGTACTGCCCAGACCTCCAAGGATGGTGATAATGAAGGATTTAGCTGTAAACAGGTGGCCGACATCCGGGAAAAGGTAAAACAGCGGCAGCAGCAGCGATCCGCCGGCGGCTGCCAGCGCGGCGCCCAGGCCAAATGTAATCATTGTAATTTTTGAGGAGTTAATACCCATAAAAACAGCGGCGTCCCGGTCCTGGGAAGTCGCCCTGATTGACTTGCCCAGATCTGATTTGGTCAGAAAAAGGTGTAAAAGGAACGTAAAAGCCATAGCGATGATAAAACCTATAACCAGGGGCACGCTTATCGACATTGCGCCGATAAATACGGTGTCCGAGGAATAGCTGGTGGTAACCGAGCGGTAATCGGATTTAAAGAACAGGCGGATACCCTCGGTCAGGACCAGCATGATGCCGACTGTAAGCAGCACCTGGTTTTCCGGCAGGATGGAATCCACTTCAACCAGCCGGTTAATCATATATTTTTGAATCAGGCAGCCCAGCAAAAACAAGACCG
>CAZPXL010000166.1:0-4946 GCA_964591005.1 uncultured Eubacteriales bacterium | reverse complement strand
CTGGATGACCGAATGGCGGCTGCAGGCGTTCCGGCGCTGGCAGACGATGGAGGAGCCGCGTTGGGCGATGCTCAATTATCCCGAGATCGACTATCAGGACCAGTATTACTACGCCAAGCCGAAAAGCATGGCGACCAAGCCCAAGTCGCTGGACGAGGTCGACCCCAAGCTGCTGGCGACCTATGAAAAGCTGGGCATCCCGCTGAAGGAACAGATGATCCTTGCGGGCGTCGAAGGCGCCGAAGGGATCGCCGCGGATGCGCGCAAGGTCGCGGTGGACGCGGTCTTTGACTCGGTTTCCGTGGGCACGACCTTCAAGGACGAACTGGCCAAGGCGGGTGTGATCTTCTGCTCGATCTCGGAGGCGATCAAGGAGCACCCCGAGCTGGTGAAGAAATACCTGGGCAGCGTTGTGCCGCAGACCGACAATTTCTTTGCCACACTGAATTCGGCCGTGTTTTCCGATGGGTCCTTTGTCTACATCCCGCCGGGCGTGCGCTGCCCGATGGAGCTGTCGACCTATTTCCGCATCAACGCCGAAAACACCGGACAGTTTGAACGCACCCTGATCATCGCCGACAAGGGCAGCTATGTCAGCTACCTGGAAGGCTGCACCGCGCCCAAGCGCGAGACCCATCAGCTGCATGCCGCGGTGGTGGAAATCGTCATCCTTGAGGATGCCGAGGTGAAATATTCCACCGTCCAGAACTGGTATCCGGGCGATGAGGAAGGCCGTGGCGGCATCTACAACTTTGTCACCAAGCGCGCCGATTGCCGGGGCGACCGGGCCAAGGTGATGTGGACGCAGGTGGAAACCGGATCGGCGATCACCTGGAAATACCCCAGCTGCATCCTGCGCGGCGAAGCCAGCCAGGGCGAGTTCTATTCGATCGCCATCGCCAACAATTGCCAGCAGGCCGATACCGGGACCAAGATGATCCATCTTGGCAAGAACACCCGGTCACGCATTGTTTCCAAAGGGATTTCTGCCGGTAAGGCGCAGAATACCTATCGCGGTCTGGTGACGATGCATCCCAAGGCCAAGAACAGCCGCAACTATACCCAGTGCGACAGCCTGCTGATCGGCGATCAATGCGGGGCGCATACGGTGCCCTATATCGAGGTCAAGAACAACTCGAGCCGGGTCGAGCATGAGGCGACGACATCCAAGGTGGATGACGATCAGCTGTTCTATTGCCGCGCCCGCGGCATGGATGAGGAAGAGGCGGTGGCGCTGGTGGTCAACGGCTTCTGCCGCGAAGTGCTGCAGGCGCTGCCGATGGAATTCAAGAACCTGCACGTCAAACTTGAAGATGAGGACAAGCAGATCCTGAAAGGGGTCAACCTGACGGTGGAACCGGGCAAGGTGCATGCGATCATGGGGCCGAACGGCTCGGGCAAATCGACGCTGTCCTATGTTCTGTCTGGCCGCGACGGCTATGAGGTGACCGAGGGCAGTGCCACGCTGGAAGGCGCCGACCTGCTGGAGATGGAGCCCGAGGAACGCGCGGCGGCGGGCCTGTTCCTGGCTTTCCAGTATCCGGTGGAAATTCCGGGCGTGGGCAACATGACCTTCCTGCGCACCGCGGTGAACGCGCAGCGCAAGGCACGCGGGCAGGAAGAGCTGTCGGCGGGCGAGTTCCTGAAAGTCGTGCGCGAAAAGGCCAAGACGCTGAAAATCGACGCCGAGATGCTGAAGCGGCCGGTGAACGTGGGTTTCTCGGGCGGGGAAAAGAAGCGCAACGAAATCCTGCAGATGGCGATGCTGGAACCGAAGATGTGCATCCTGGATGAAACCGATTCCGGGTTGGATGTCGACGCGATGAAGCTGGTGGCCGATGGCGTGAACGCGCTGCGCGATGCGGGGCGGTCCTTCCTGGTTATCACGCATTATCAACGGCTTCTGGATCACATCAAACCCGATGTGGTGCATATCATGGCCGATGGCCGCATCATCCGCACCGGCGGCCCGGAACTGGCGCTTGAGGTCGAACAGAACGGCTATGCCGACATCCTGGCGGAGGCGCAGTGATGGCGGCACCCCAGGCAAAGGCCAGCGCGCGGCTGGATGCGCTGCAAACGGGGCCGGGCTTTGGCGCGGCGCGGGCGGATGCGCTGGCGCGGCTGCGGGCGATGGGCCTGCCGGACCGGCGCGACGAATATTGGCGCTATACCGATCCGGCGACGCTGAACGTTCAGGCGGCGCCCGCCGCCCAGGTCTTCGATGCCAGTGATGAGGCGCCGTTGTTCGATGCACTGGACCGGGTGAAGCTGGTCTTTGTCGATGGCGTCTTTGACGCGGCGGCGTCCGATGATCCGGCGCTGGCCGGGGTGGAAATCCTGCGGCTGGCGGATGCGCCGGATATTTCCTGGGCCAACGGTCTGTATGGCACGCTGGAAACCGCGGGACAGACCCCGGTGGCGCGCCCCTTCGCGGCGCTGAACACGGCGGCCGCGACCGATGGCATCCTGATCCGCGCAACGGCCCGTGCGGTCAAGCCTGTGCATCTGATTTACGTCCATAAATCAGAGACTTCTGATCCGATCCTGCATCATCTGGTGAGGGTCGAACCGGGCGCCGAGCTGACGTTGCTGGAATCCGGTCCGGCGGGCGCGCGCTTCAACAAGGTGCTAGAGGTCGATGTGGCGACGGGCGGACGCTTTCACCACATCCGCGTGCAGGGGCGCGATCATCAGCGCCGGGCGGTGACGCATCTGTTCACGCGCGTCGCGGCGGATGCGCTGTTCAAAAGCTTTACGCTGACCGCCAATGGTGTGCTGACGCGCAATGAATGCGTGATCGACATCACGGGTGACGATGCCGTGGCCCATGTCGCGGGCGCAGCACTTGGCGATGGCGCGACCGGCGCGTTCCACCATGACGACACGGTCTTCATCACCCACGGCGCCGAGCGCGGCGAAAGCCGGCAGGTGTTCAAGAAGGTGCTGAAACACGGCGCGGTGGGCACCTTCCAAGGCAAGATCCTGGTCAAGCCCGGTGCGCAGAAGACCGACGGCTATCAGATCAGCCAGTCGTTGCTGCTGGATGATGACAGCCAGTTCCTGGCCAAGCCTGAACTGGAAATCTATGCCGATGACGTGAAGTGCAGCCACGGATCGACCACAGGCGCGCTGGATGAAACGGCGCTGTTCTATCTGCGTTCGCGTGGGGTGCCGCAGGAAGAGGCGGTGGCGCTGCTGGTGCTGTCCTTCCTGGCCGATGCCATCGCCGAGATCGAGGATGAGGATATCCAGGCCGAGATCGTCGCGCGGCTGGAAGCCTGGCTGTCCCGGCATCGCGGCTGATCGCCCATGTCGGCCACCGATGACATCCTGCGCAGCTATCGCGCCCCGCGCGCGGTGATGCGCAGCCTGCTGGCGCGGGGCCGGTCAGAGCCTTGGGCGCTGTCGATCCTGCTGGCGGCGCTGGCGGTGATCTTTGTCGCGCAATGGCCGCGGCTGTCGCGCATCGCCCATCTGGACCCGGATCAGCCCCTGACGGGGTTGATGCTGGGCACGGGGCTGGCGGCCCTGGCGGCATTGCCGGCATTCTACCTGCTGGCGGGGGCCAGCCATGTCATCGCGCGCGCGCTTGGCGGACGGGGCAGCTTTTACGGCGCGCGGCTGGCGCTGTTCTGGGCACTGCTGGCGGCCTCGCCGCTGATGCTGTTGCAGGGGCTGGTGGCGGGGTTCATCGGCGCGGGCGCGCAGCTGACCTTTGTCAGCGCGGCGGTGGGCGTGGTCTTTGCCGCGATCTGGCTTGCGGCGCTGCGCGTGGCGGAATTCGAACATCCCGGCGGAGGTGCCTGATGGAGCTGCGGTTTTCGGTTCTGCTGGATCTGATCCGCCAGTCGGTTCTGGACCCGAACGGGGCGGTGGCGCGACTGCTGGGGCTGGGCGTGCCGATGCAAGGGCGCATCCTGGGGCTGGCCATCGTCATGGTGCTGTCGGCGGCGCTGGCGACGCTGTCGCAGATGGCGCTGGCGCTGGCTACGGGTGGGCAGATCCGGGTTTCGGCGGCATCGCCGGTGGTTCTGGCGCTGATGCAGGGGGCGCTGCTGGTCTATGGCGCCTGGGCGATTGCCTTCTTTGGCCGGCGCATGGGCGGGCGCGGCACATTCGCCGATGCGCTTTTGCTGGTGGTCTGGATGGAATTCGTCCTGATCGTCGGGCAGATGGTGCAATTCGTGCTGATGTTTCTGTTCCCGATGGTCGGCATGGTGCTGACGATGGTGTTGCTGGGGCTGATGGGCTGGCTTTTGGTCCGCTTCACCGCGGCGCTGCATGGCTTTACCAATCTGGCGCTGGTCGCGCTGGCGGTGGTCGGGATCTTCATCGGCAGCGCGCTTGTATTCGGCATCGTCATGATGTCGTTCGGAATTTTCCCCGTCCCCGCATGACGCGGGACTACAGGAGCCTGTCATGTATGACGTTGCCAAGATCCGCGCCGATTTCCCGATCCTTAGCCGCACGGTGAATGGCAAGCCGCTGGTCTATCTGGACAATGGCGCATCGGCGCAAAAGCCCGCCTGCGTGATCGAGGCGGTGACGCGCGGCTACGCCGAAGAATATGCCAACGTTCACAGGGGCTTGCACTATCTTTCGAACCTCGCCACCGAAAAGTATGAGGCCGTGCGCGGCATCATCGCGCGCTTTCTGAACGCGCCCTCGGCCGAGGAGATCGTCTTTACCTCGGGCACGACCGAGGCGATCAACCTGGTGTCCTATGGCTGGGCCGCGCCGCGGCTGCAGGCGGGCGATGAAATCGTTCTGTCGGTGCTGGAACATCACGCCAATATCGTGCCTTGGCATTTCCTGCGCGAACGGCAGGGCGTTGTGCTGAAATGGGTGGAACCCGAAGCTGACGGGTCGCTGGACCCGGCGAAGGTGCTGGCCGCGATCGGCCCGCGCACGCGGCTGGTGGCGGTCACGCATATGTCGAACGT
>CAZPXL010000165.1:0-5000 GCA_964591005.1 uncultured Eubacteriales bacterium | reverse complement strand
GGGAAAGCGGATTGGGAAATAATTGCCTCGGTTAAGCGGGCAGTGAGTATTCCGGTAATCGGAAACGGTGATGTATGGACACCCCGGGATGCCCTGCTCATGCTGGAGCAGACCGGGTGTGACGGAATTATGATCGGCCGGGCGGCACTCGGAAACCCCTGGATTTTTAAGCAGACCGTGCATTATTTAAAAACACGTGAACTGCTGCCGGGGCCCACCCCCGGGGAAAGAGCCGCCATGGCGCTAAGGCATTTTGATTTGCTGCTTGAAAACAAGGGGGAAAATGTGGCTGTGCGGGAGATGCGCAAACACGCCGCCTGGTATATGAAAGGCCTGCGCGGGGCGGCCCGCCTCAGAGAACTGGTGAACAGGGCAAGGTCACAGGGGGAAATTAAAGATGTGTTGGCTCAATTACTGAATCTGTGTGAGAACAATGGCGCTCCACAGTAAAGCATATATATAACGGACATCAGTCGAATAACCGAGGTCCGTTTCAGGATTATTTACACGACGATTTGTACATATACGTTCACCCGGGCGTTTTATTATTAACAGGTTGGCTTATTGGCATGAGCCGCTGACCGGTCTGCCTTCCCGTATGTTGAGGTAAAATTGTATGTTATTTTTATTAAATCATGGAGGTCGAATGGTTTGGGGATTAAAGCGTTATAGGTCCCCTGGGGTGGAAAATAAGGCGAATCCGGTATGCAGCCGGATAAAATTATAACAGGGATATCCCTGAGCCCGGGGGTGTCATGCATTATTTCGACCACAGACCGTCCGCTTAAGCCGGGCATGTTGAGATCCACGAACACAACATCCGGGAGGGGCGGACGGCTGAGCATTTTCAGCCCGGCCAGGCCGTCAGAAGCCGTGGTAACCTCATGTCCCTCATCGCTCAAAGCAATCCTCAAAACCATTGCAATACCGGGTTCATCCTCGATAACAAGCACACGCGCCATGTTATCACCTCCAAATAAATACAATATATTGCCACACAGCTTATATTTTAACACTTTTGCGGTGTGAAACATGTCGATCCGTGACATGAAAAATTATTTTTTAGTAATTATTTGGTATTTATTGCAGGGGGGTGTGCGGCATGGTCTGATTGCTGCTCAGAAATAAAATGCTGAATGTTGTAAATAACAAATTTAATTACGAAAATAATTTACTGGAATTCCCTTGGGCACTTGAAAATGGCCATATTTTTCTGATAAAATCTGTCTGTACACAATTCTGTGCACATAGTTATTTATGATTAAGGTTAAATTAAGAATTACAGGAGGTGTCTCCCCTTTCCTTGAACAGGGATGCGATGGAGTTAATCCGTTTGGGAGATAAAATAATCAGCCGGCGTAAAATTGACCAGGCCGTAAATAAAATTCTTAACCTCAGGATGAAAGGCTTGTCACAGACAGAGGTCGCCCAGCGATTGGAAATCGACCGGACCCTGGTCTGCCGCCTGGAAAACCTGGGGGAGATCAGGAAGGGGCGCAGCCTTGCTGTTGTCGGTTTTCCGATCCTGAACAAAAAAGAAGTAGAGGACGCGCTGGAACGTGAGGGAGTAGACCTGGTTTTTATCATGTCTGAGGAAGAACGCTGGCAATATATAAAACAAAAAAACGGGGTTGACCTTTTTGATTCTATTATGGAGCAGATCGCAAAGGTCCATTCCTTTGACCAGGTTATATTAATCGGCTCCAACAAGCGTATAAAGATATTTGAGGCTGTGCTCGGCAAGGAAGTTGTTGGTTTTGAAATTGGCGAGTCACCCATACAGGAAGATAAACTCGTCAATATTGATGAACTGATCAAATTGGTCAGAGCGGTTAAAGAATAGAGGGGGAATTCCCATGCGAAACTTTGCCTTTATGATCCACCCGATGCACTCGGGTGATGTCGCCAGAAAATTTAAATTTGCCAAATATGTGCCTGAAAAGGCGATAGAACGGGCTTTTGCCATGCTCCCTTCCATGAAGGTGTCACATATCACCGGGATTCGCTCGGCACACGCAGAGGCCGAAGGTTGGTTTATAGCCTGTCCGCTGACCACCAGGCTGATTATGAGCATGCCCCAGGATTATGTGTTAAAAAAGATTATTCAGGGGGGCCGTGTGGCGGAAAAACTCGGCGCTAAAATATTCGGTCTGGGAGCGTTTCTCAAGGTAGTCGGCGATGCCGGCGTCACGGTGGCTAAAAATTTGAATATCCCCGTGACTACCGGAAACAGCTACACCGTGGCGACGGCTGTTGAGGCTACAAAGGCAGCGACCCGGGAGATGGGCCACGACCTGAAAAAATCATCGGTGGTGATAATGGGCGCCACAGGCGCGATAGGCCGTGTGTGCGCCATGATTTTAGCCAGGGAAGCGCAAAACATGACGCTGGTTGCGCGCAACGAGCGCAAGCTTGAGGAACTGGCCGCCAAGATACTTTACGATACCGGCCTTGCCGTAAAGATAACTTCGGACAGCAAAAAAGCGCTGCGCGGCGGCGATGTGGTTATTACCGTTACCAGTGCGGTCGACACGGTGATTGAGCCCGAAGATATCAAAACCGGCGCCGTAATATGTGACGTGGCCCGCCCGAGGGATGTATCAAAACAGGTCGCCGAGGTGCGGAATGATGTGCTGGTTATTGAAGGAGGCGTAGTCGAAGTCCCCGGGGATGTTGAATTTAACCTTAATTTTGGCTTTCCGCCGGGAACCGCCTATGCCTGTATGGCTGAAACAATGATCCTGGCCCTGGAAAAACGCTATGAGAGCTATACTCTGGGCCGGGAATTGACAATTGATCAAGTTGAGGAAATTTCCGGCCTGGCAAAAAAACATGGCTTTAAGCTGGGTGGCTTTCGCAGTTTTGGGAAAGCTATCACCGGCAAGGAAATAGAAGGTATTAAGCTGCGCGCAAAGGGAACTCAGATGATACCGGCCCTGGCAAAATAGCCGCAGCGATTAATCACCCGGTAAGATGGCCTTGACAAAGAGAGATCATCTTCTTATAATGTTTAGGAAAAGAAGGAACTAGCCTTTGGCGGGTTTAAAGCCAGAAAAATTGGCGTGGGGGCATATTCTGACGACTGCGCTATACAAGCACTGCAAAGATAGATTTTTGCAGTGCTTTAAGTGTAGTTAAGGGTCTTTTTAGTTTGAGCAGAATAATAAATCGGTTAACACATATATTGTTTGTAACGTTATTCCAGAGATAAGGAGACTGTGTTAATGAATGAAAAGGATGTAATGCTTACTGTGAAAGGGCTTAAGAAGCTCGAAGACGAACTGGGGCAACTTAAGTCTGTAAAGAGAAGAGAGGTGGCCGAGCGGATTAAACAAGCCATAGAATTTGGCGATATCAGCGAGAATTCGGAATATGAGGATGCTAAAAATGAGCAGGCTTTCATTGAAGGGCGTATTTTAACTCTGGAAAAAATGTTGCGCAATGCAAAAATTATTGATGATGAAAATCTTGACACCGAACTTGTCTCTATCGGCTCAACCGTTATGCTTAAAGATCTTGAGTGCGGTGAGGAGGTTCAATATACCATCGTAGGATCAGTTGAAGCTGATCCCGAGGCAAATAAGATATCCAACGTTTCTCCGGTCGGCAAGGCCATCCTTGGCCAGCCCAAGGGCAGCGTGGTTGAAGTTAATGTTCCGGCTGGACAATTAAAATACCAAATAATGGACATACTCAGGTAAGAGAATTTTTGGAGGGTTTTGTTTTGGGGCATAAAAACAGAGAAGCAGAGCTGCCTGGCGATATCACAGGCGATATCAAAGAAGAAGATTTAAACGAATTGATGCAGGTCCGCCGGGAAAAGCTCAACGACATGCGGGGCAAAGGATACGAGCCATATGGAGGCCGTTTTGAGCGTACTCATTTAGCGCGTTACGTTTTAGATAATTATGATGAAATGGAAAACAAGCCTGTGGCTATGGCCGGCAGGATTATGTCAAAGAGGGGCATGGGCAAGGCGTCCTTTGCCCATATTCAGGACTCTTCCGGCCAAATTCAGATCTACATAAGATCTAATGATGTCGGAGCCGAATTATACGAATTTTTTGGAAAAATGGATATAGGCGACATAATTGGCGTTCAGGGCAGTGTATTTAAAACCCGCATGGGGGAAATTACTGTGGCGGCAGAAAGCCTTAACCTGCTTTCGAAGTCACTGCGTCCGCTGCCCGAGAAATGGCACGGGCTGAAAGATGTGGAACTGCGATACCGGCAGAGGTATGTTGATTTAATTGTCAATCCCGAGGTCAAAGAGGTGTTTGTGGCGAGAAGCAAGATCGTCAGGGCTTTTCGTAATTTTCTTGACTCCAGAGATTTTTTGGAAGTGGAGACTCCGATGATGCAGGTTATCCCCGGAGGCGCTACCGCCAAACCCTTTGTCACCCACCACAATGCCCTGAGCCTCAAATTGTTCATGAGGATTGCCCCGGAGCTTTATTTAAAGAGGCTCCTGGTTGGCGGATTTGACAAGGTCTACGAGATCAACCGCAACTTCCGCAACGAGGGTATTTCCACCAAACACAACCCCGAGTTTACAATGATGGAACTTTACCAGGCCTATGCCGATTATAACGATATGATGGACCTGACCGAGGAACTGATTTCAACAGTGGCAGAAGAAGTGCTCGGTTCGGCCGTAATTAATTACCAGGGTACGGAAATTGACCTTTCCCCGAGGTGGACAAGGCTCCCGATGCTTGAGGCGGTGAAGGTCCATTCAGGCCTTGATTTCAGCTTGATTAAAACCGCCGAGGAGGCCCGCGGCGCGGTTAAGCAGGCTAAATTGGATATTGAGCTGGATCCGGCAGATACATGGGGGGATATACTGAACAAGGTCTTCGAGGAAAAAGTTGAGCCGATGCTGATTCAACCAACCTTTATTATGGACTACCCCGTGGAGATATCGCCCCTGGCCAAGCGCAAAGCCGAGAATCCGGATCTAACCTACCGCTTTGAATTGTTTATTTACGGGCGGGAGATAG
>CAZPXL010000164.1:0-5067 GCA_964591005.1 uncultured Eubacteriales bacterium | reverse complement strand
ATTGTTTTGTCAGCGAGCCCGTTTTGCTGGATAAGCCGGCTCCGGACTTTAGTGCTGAAGCATATTACAGGGGAGAAAGGATTGATGTCAGGCTCTCTGATTTCAGAAGAAGGTGGGTGGTATTGTTTTTTTACGCTTCTGACTTCACATTTGTTTGACCAACAGAGCTGGCAGCCGTGGCTGACCGTTATAATGAATTTGTAAGGTTGGGCGCTGAAGTATTAGGAATAAGCACCGACAGTGTTTACGCCCATAAAATCTTTGCGGAAACATCGCCTTCGGCGAGAAAAGTGCAGTACCCGCTGTTATCTGATCCCACTCATGAGATTTCAAAGTGCTATGGGGCGTACAACCCGGAAACCGGTTTCGCCACACGCACAACTCTAATTGTTTCTCCCGATGGCCTTATAAAATTTTTTTGCAAATACCCTGGTCCCGTTGGGCGTAATGTGAACGAGATAATCCGTGTGATCCAGGCCCTGCAGTTTACTGAGGCCACGGGGCTCGGCGCTCCCGCCGGCTGGGTGCCGGGGCAGCCCGGGATAAAGCGTGAATGGGAATTAGTCGGAAGGATTTAAACGAGGGAAAAGCATAAAAAATCCTTCCTTTAACAGGAAGGTCTGTTAGCTGGAAATAATCATTTTTTAATCGGCCGCATACTTAAAAAACATGTACTGTCACCAGCAGGACTAACAAAACGACAACCCAACAGTGGGTTTTGACAGAAGGTTTTTGCCTGGACGCTGTCTGAGCCAGAATAATTACAGCCATAAGTACCAACCAGGTTGCAATGCCAGTAAAAATCATGTTTTGTGATTTTGATAATGCCCTCCAGCCCCAGCCGTGCCTGGCCGTCAGGGCAAAAAAGCCGTGCAGTGTCAATACCGCCGCGCCGGCCAGCGCCAGGGTGTGATGATAGCGGGTAAACATAATGGCTCCTGGGCGCCATACGCGCAGGCGGCGCAGTGCGAACGGCGCCATAGTGCAGATTAATAGCAGGAAACCGGTCCAACCCCAAAATTCTACCATAGTGCTGACACCACCTATAATGATTATACAACAGCGGAAACAGGACCACCATCAGTGGAGGGGGCTTGCTAACAGGGGAATGGGGGAAAATATTTATTTGTAGACTGACTGCGGCTGAGGAAAACCGGAAAATCTTACTGCGGTGTGAACGCTCCTATGTCCTGAGAATGCAAAGTGCGACAAGAGAACCGTCCCCTTGTCGCACTTAAGTGCGACAAGAGAACCGTCCCCTTGTCGCACTTTTGTATACACTAGCTGGCGTTGTTTTGCAGGCACACACCGGTCCCGTCGCAGTTACCCTGGCCGTTACCCATGCCGTTGCCCATGCCTTTGCCCATTCCTGCTCCCGCGCTTTCTCCAGCGGCTTTATTGCCTCTGCCGCCGTTGCCGGAGCCGTTCGGCCCAACATCGGTGCGGTTGAGGTTTTCCTTCACCCGCTCAGCCATCAACTGCTCGTGCTGGTCGGCTTGCTCTTGTGTTATTTTTCCGTCACTGACCATCTGGTCGACCTTAGCGCTGCGCTGGTCTATCACGTAGTCTACCAGTTCCTGATCGCTGACGCCCTGCTCAGATGCTATCTGCGCCATCGATTTGCCTGATTGGCGCTCCGCTTGCAAATCTTCCTGGCTGATACCCAGGAACTCCGCCAAATTCACCGACATGCTGCCGAAATTCCTGCCCATCTGCAGCCCATAGCCCTGACCGGCTTTTCCGCTGGACTGGTTTCCTGCCGCAAGTGCATTTACTGCCGGGACGCCGACCAGAACTACTCCACCCAGCAAAGCCAGGACAACTGCTGATGCCAACCAATTTTTAATCTTCATGTCAAAAGCCTCCTTTCTTTTGAGGCTAGTATAACAACAGATTTTTAAAATCTTATAGAGTAATTGTCAAGAAATTATCAAGATTTACAGCTTAACTGTTTTAATATTATCTTGATCTGTGTGTTGACGCTGCATATATATCGCTTTAAATTTACACTGGTCCTCACAGCGCAGGCATTTAATACACTCGTTATTATCCACCACCGGCAGTTTGGACACGGGATCGGGAGCGGAGATGGCGTTCACCGGGCAGACGCCCTTTACGCATGCCCCGCAGCTCTTACAGGCTCTACCCGCTTTTATCTTGTAGGGGGCAAACCGCGAGGTGAGCGATAAAACCGCTCCCAGCGGGCAGAGATAACGGCAAAAAACCCTTTCAATGAAGATAGCCAGCAGAAGCGTTATTACGGTGATGATAAATCCCACGGTTGAACCGTCGAAATTAAAAAGCACTTTGAAAGGTTCATACTCAGACCATACATTTCGTGACGCTTTCCAGGAAAGCAACAAAAATATAACAAGCAGTACATACTTGAGATATTTTAAGGCCTTATCGACAGCAAAGGGCAGGCTTAGTTTGGCTTTTTGCGAGTAAATTAATTCCTGAACGGCGCCCAGCGGGCAGATCCAGCCGCAAAAAACACGCCCCCAGACCAGGGAAATCAGCACCGGTACGGCCAGCAGGATGATGCCTATGCCGACCATGGTTTTGCTCCCGATTAATATATAGTACACCGCGCCCACCGGTTCAGGGCAGCCGCCTGTGTAAAAGCCCAGGATGATCATGCTTAAAAAAAGCAGGGGGCTTCTAAGTTTCTTTGCCCTGAGAAGAAATGTCCCAAGACCGATAATAAAAAACGCATACCACAACTGAAGGTGAGAGCTGAAAAACCATTTAGAGGTAAGGGTATCAAAAAAAGTTTGACCGTTGACTGGTTGGCCGGCGCCGACACTGTCATTGCCCGTTGCCGGGGTTGTCTGAGCCGGGGCCGGGGTGGCGGGGGCGCTGGCGCCGTCTTTCTGCTGCCCCTTGCCGGTCGCCGGTTGTTCGGCAGCGGGATTTTCGGAGGGCGCTGTTGTCAGGGCGGCTGCTACTGTGCCCCGGGCCTCCACGGAGATCAGCCCTTCCTTGGTGCAACTGCGCTCTATACGTACTACCGCGGGGCCGGGAGTGGTAAACCTGACTTTAAAAATAAGAATATCAGGCGTGCCTTTCTTCCATACTCCCGGGTCTGTCAGCTCTCCGCCGGTAATTATAATTTTTGTGTCTTCCAGCGGGGTGGTGCAAGTCTTGTGGGTCTGGATCCTTTCCAGTCTGAAAGTGACCTCGCCGCCGGCCTGCACGGAAAAATCAGAAGGTATGACCGTCATGTTACAGGCCAAAGCCGTATTTACGCATAAAAAGATTAACAATATTGAAAATATTATTGCAAGAGAGGTTTTTCTCATATATATCACCTAACTAATAATCTACCATTTTCACAAAAATCAGGCCAGTCCAATTTTTTTCCATGATATACAGAACGGCAAAACATGAAGGTCTAGTGTATCCACTTTTTATTTATGTTTTTTAAACTAAAGCCAAATAACACGACGCCGTAACCTGCCAGCAGGGCGAAGCTCAGCCACGGCTGAATAAAGCCGCCCGCGTTTATGGCAGTCTTTAAAATATCAGCGCCGTATGTAAGAGGCAGGGCGTACGAAAGCGGCCTCAGAAAGACCGGCAGCGCCTGCACCGGTATGAAAAGCCCGCACAGGAAGACCATGGGAAAGCGAAAAAAATTGGAGAAAGTCTGTGCTTCAAATACTTCGCTTACAGATACCGCAATGAACAGACCCAAAAAGGTTGAGGTAACTGCTATCAGAAAAACGCTGCATAAGACAGAAATCCAATTGACACCGGATAAATCGGTCATAAACGCGGCGAAGATGGCTGGTATAAAGGCGTTGATAACCCCAAAGACGATTGCCCCGGTCGTTTTCGCCAGCATTAATGTTTTAAGGCTGATCGGCGCCATCAGCAGCCTTTCGAACGAGCGGCTTTTCCTTTCAAAGGTGATTGTCACCGCCAGCATGGAGGTGGTGCCGAACAGGATGGACATGGCCATGACGCCGGGGAGGATTTCACGGATATCCAACGGATTTTGGGATTTCAAAAAAAACATCAGCGTCCAGGCAAATGGGAATATTATGCCCCAGCTGATATTGGGCGGCTTGAGGTAGTAGTTCTTCATATCCTTTAATAAAATGCTCCAGAAGGCAATCCATGTTTTCATTTTTTCCCGCCCTCCTTGTCCTTTTTCATGTGCTCGACTTCAACACCCGTTACTTTAACAAACACATCCTCCAGCGTAGGGCGGATTATTTTAGCTTCATAGAGCGCAATATTTTTTTCTTCAAACAATTTTATGTAAGGTGAAAGGTTGACTAATTGAGGAGTATGGATCCTTAACACCGTGTCGCTGAGAGCTTCAACGTCACAAGAGGCAAGGCACTTTTCTTTTATAGCCTGCTGCAGAATGCCGGCGCCGCCGGCAAGGGTAAACTGGAGGATGCTTTCCTTTTGGGCTTCCTGAATAAGTTCGCTGACAGTCCCTATCTGTATAATCTCACCTTTAACGATAAAGGCAACCCTGTGGCAGAGATGTTCAGCCTCCTCGATGTAGTGGGTGGTTAAAAAAACAGTCGTGCCGTTTTTGTTTAAATTCTTAATCAGCTGGCGTATTCTCCTTGCGCTGGCCACGTCGATGCCGGTGGTCGGCTCGTCCAGAAAGAGTATCTTCGGTTCGTGGATGATGCCCGCGGCAATCGTAAGTTTTCTTTTCATCCCTTTGGAGTAAGATTTGAAAGGTTTATTGCCCGCGCTTGCCAGGTCGAATTCATTTAAAAGCCGCCGGGCTTTTTCCTCCCTCGTATTCTTATCGATGCCGTAAAGTGAGGCGCAGAAACAGAGGTTTTCAAACCCGTCCAGTTCTTCGTAGAGGTTGCTTTCATCAGGCACAATCCCTATCATTTGCTGGGCCTTTTTTATTTCATGGGAGTAATCAAATCCCAGCAGTTTAACGGAACCGGAGGTTATTTTGGCCAGTCCGGTGAGCATATTTATAGTAGTAGTTTTACCCGATCCATTAGGCCCAAGAAAACCAAAGAGTTCCCTATCTAAAATATTAAAACTGATATTATTTACTGCGGTAAAGCTGCCGTATTTTTTTGT
>CAZPXL010000163.1:0-5077 GCA_964591005.1 uncultured Eubacteriales bacterium | reverse complement strand
TAGGCGATGGCCTCTTCCCTGCTGGTTATCTCCCCGCTGACCTGGGCCTCGGTGATCTTTTCCAGCAGTTCGCCCACTTTTTTTGAAGGCGGGAGAGCCAGCACCGCCATCAGGTCCTCCCCTTTTACCAGGGTGGGCGGGTGGACGTAGACGCCGGCCTCAAAGTAATATTTGCAGAGCAGTTCCCCCACAAAAGACCGGTAACCGGGCAGATCAATTGTCCCTTCCCCACCGGCTGAAGCGGTAACATTGGACAGGGAAAGCAGGAGGATATCGGTGACTTCCTTGCCAAGTTTTATGAAGAAACGGTGAATGGCCGCCGGTTCAGCCGGGCTGTTCTTAAAAAGAGTGAGAGGATACATATGGTTTCCTAAGATATTTTTAAGGTAGGATTCCTCTATCCTGCTAATTTTCAGCCTCCGCGCAAATTCACCAACATATGTAAGCCCGGCTTTTGAGCGTTTGGGGAGAGCGGCCTGCCCATCTTCCATAATAGTGGCGGCCGCTGCCTTGCCGGGGTCATGGAGCAGCGCGGCGATCTTGATCAGCTGAACGCGCCTGCGCCCCGCGGTCAGAGGCTGGTCCAAATGCTGCAGTAACAGTTCCCGCAGTTCCTCGCTTCTGCCGGTGGCCGGGAGTTCCCGGCCGGGGTCGCCGCAGATCTTTTCCAGCACGTTATAAGTCTTCAGGCTGTGCGCCCAGGAATTATCCTGGCCGGTTTCCTTCATAATTCCTTCAACGGGAAGCAGCTCTGAAAGAGCTTCTATGTTATCTAAAATTGTGATCAAGCCATAAGATTGGGGCAGGGCGAGGACAGCCGATAATTCTTCCCAGACCCGTTCCCCCGAAACCTCCTGCAGCAGCCAGCGGCTCTGCTTCATCAAGTCCAGGGTCTCCGGTTTGATACTGAAGCCCAGCTTGCCGGCCAGTCGCACACCCCGCAGGATGCGGACCGGGTCCGCCTCAAAAACATAATTGTTTATAGCCCGGATAATTTTATTTTCAATATCGGGCAGCCCTCCGTAGGGGTCCATAAGCGTTTCATGCCAGCGCCAGCGTTCTGAGCGGGGGGCGGCCAGAACGCCGTTTTTACCCGCTAGCTTTATATAATCTTTAAGTTCCAGGGCAGTGGCGTTGATGGTAAAGTCCCGGTTGGAGAGATCTTCTTCTATGCTTAAACCCTTGAACGAGGAAAAATCAATCTGCCACTTTTCGCCTCGGGGCTCCAGGACAACCCGGGCAACCCGGTTAATCCTGTCCAGCGGGATGTACACACCTTGGAGCATTTCAGAAACTGACTGAGCCAGGCTCATGGCATTTCCGCTGACCGCGAAATCCAAATCGCGTCCCGGATTTCCCAGGTAGAGGTCGCGTAAAAAACCGCCCACCAGGTAAATTTTTTTGTTTTTAGACGAGGCTAGAGTAAAAATCGTTTTTAAAATTTCCTCGAAAAACATGACTATTCCTCCGTTATTAAAGGATTGTCGCTACTTATTATAACATTTATTAAACATGTTTGGATAACAACCATGTCCCATTTTAACCGGTTTTATTCTAAATTATTTTAAAAATTAATTGCCCTGAAGTTATTTGCTGTGTTAAAATGTAACCGGATCAGGGTGGTATCCATGTGAACCGCACCTGTATTATTGGGAATTGTTTTTTGAAACATGTCGATATTTAACCGCTTGGAGCCGGGACGGACCGAGACGGAGGTTAGATGACTCACGCCTTTCGGGTTTCCCGAAGGGCGTTTTGTTTTTACTCCACGCGGTATACAAGGGAGATAATATTCGTGTCCAAACCTAAAATAGCAGTGGTTGGAGCCGGAAAGGTGGGTTCTGCCCTGGCGCTTCTTTTAAGCCGGCAGGGTTACCCGGTTGCCGGAGTGTCCAGCAGGAGCATAGATTCCGCGAGACGTGTGGCCGATGAGTTAAAAGTGCCGGCCACTGTCAGCCCGGAAGAAGTGACCCGCGGCGCGGATGTAATCTTTATTACTACCCCGGACCGCGTCATTGCGGTCGTGGCGGAAGAGATCACCGCCCGTGGCGGCTTCAGGCCGGGACAGATTGTTTTTCATACCAGCGGGGCACATTCAGCCGATGAGATCGGCGCCGCCCGCCGCGCAGGAGCGCTGGCCGCTTCGCTGCACCCGCTCCAGTCTTTTGCCGATATAAAAATGGCCATGGAAAACCTGCCCGGTTCATATTTTGCCCTGGAGGGCGACCGCGAGGCGCTGCCCCTGGCCGAACACATTGTTAAGGACCTGGGTGGCAAAAGCTTCTCCATAGCAGCCGAGGACAAGCCCCTGTATCACGCGGCCGCCTGTATCGCTTCCAACTACCTGGTTTCTTTGATGCACTTTGCGACAGGGCTTTACGGCCGTTTTGGCCTTACCCGGGCGGAAGCGTTTGAAGCATTATACCCGCTGGTCAGGGGTACAATAAAAAATATCAGCCAGGTAGGGACGCCGCAAGCCCTGACAGGCCCCGTAGCCAGGGGTGACGGCCCGACTCTGGAGGGGCACCTGAAAGTTATAAAAGATGTGGGAGAACAGGAACTTGATTTGTACAGCAGGCTCGGTCTCTACACTGTCAGGGCAGCCCTGGAAAAAGGGAGCATCAACGCCGAAGAGGCGAAAAAACTTGACGATATATTCAGGGAGGGTTTTTTATGAGCACCAAGGTAACCACGTCCACAATCAGACAGATGAAAACTGAAGGCAAACCTATCACCATGCTCACGGCGTACGACTATTCAATGGCAAAGCTTGTTGATGACGCGGGAATTGACATGATTTTGGTGGGTGACTCACTTGCCAACACTATGCTCGGTTATGATTCAACCCTGCCGGTAACCATGGACGAGATGGTCCATCACGTCAAGGCTGTCTGCCGGGGCGCCAGCCGGGCCATGGTGGTGGCGGATCTCCCGTTTATGTCCTACCAGGTTTCCGTAAAAGAAGCGCTGCGCAACTCGGGGCGGATGCTGAAGGAAACTTCCGCTCAAGCGGTAAAGCTGGAAGGCGGCGTGGAGATTGCTGAAAGCGTCCGTGCTATTGTGAACGCGGGGATACCGGTTGTGGGCCACCTGGGTCTGACCCCTCAGTCAGTCCACCAGATGGGCGGTTACAAGGTGCAGGGCAAGGATGAGTCGGCGGCCAGGAAACTTATCGCCGATGCCAGGGCTATTGAAGACGCGGGGGCGTTTTGCCTGGTCCTGGAATGTGTGCCCACGCCGCTGGCCAAACTGATAACCGAGTCGCTGCATATACCGACGATAGGCATCGGGGCGGGCCCCCATTGTGACGGCCAGGTGCTGGTGATCCACGACATGCTGGGGCTCTACCCCCGTTCCTCACCGAAATTTGTTAAAAAATACATCAACCTCCATGAGCACATGGACGCCGCCCTGAAACAGTACAAGGAAGAAGTAGCCGCCAGGACCTTCCCCGGACCCGAGCACAGCTTCGGCATGTCCGAAGAAGTGCTGAAGAAACTGTATTGAGACGTGAGACATGAGACGTGGGACGTGAGAGTTGAGACGAGAGAGCGGTAGGTGCGGCTTCAGCCGCACATCTTTGGCGGGATAAATCCCGCCCTACAAGGAATGCCCCAATTCCCACGACCCACGACTCACGACTAATATGGAGGTTTTTATGCGCATTTATCATACTATCGCGGAGATCCGGGAGTTCGTCCGGCAGGCCAGGGCCAAAGGACACAGCATTGGTTTCGTCCCGACCATGGGCTACCTTCATGAAGGACACCTGGAATTGATGCGCCGGGCCAGAGAGCAATGCGATACTGTTGTTGTAAGCATCTTTGTCAACCCCACCCAGTTTGGTCCGGGAGAGGACCTGGCCAGCTACCCCAGGGACCTGGAAAGGGACGCCCGTATGGCTGAGGGAGTTGGGGCAGACGCTATTTTCAATCCGGGCGCGGAGGAAATTTATCCGCCCGGGTATTGCACATATGTAGATGTTGAACGCATTACTGAAAACCTTTGCGGAGCTTCCCGGCCGGGCCATTTTCGCGGTGTGGCTACGGTGGTCACGAAACTGTTCAATATAGTGAAACCGGACTATGCTTTTTTTGGGCAGAAGGACGCCCAGCAGGTACTGATCATAAAACGTATGGCCGCTGATTTAAATATGGAGGTTGAGGTTGTGACAGTGCCTACCGTCCGTGAGCGTGACGGCCTGGCCATGAGTTCACGCAACTTATACCTGGGTCCTGAACAGCGGAGGGCGGCCCTGGTCCTTTCCAAAAGTCTGAACAGGGCGGCGGAAGAGGTCCGGGCGGGAGAACGGAACGCCGCGAAAATACGACAACTGGTTATAGACATGATCAAAGCCGAGCCGCTTGCCGACATAGATTACGTAGAAATCTACAGCCATCCGGACCTTGAGCCGGTGGAGGCCATTGAAGGCCCGACGCTCCTGGCCCTGGCTGTGAAAATGGGGCGGGCACGGTTGATCGACAATATTATTCTGGATGTATAATGGGGGAGTGCGGTCATGTTTCTGACAATGTTTAAATCAAAAATACACCGGGCTACTGTGACGAAGGCAGATCTGAACTATATGGGCAGTATCACCATAGATGAGGCGCTGATTGAAGCTGCCGGCATCATGCCTAATGAAAAGGTCCAAATTGTCAACAACAACAACGGCGCCCGTTTTGAAACATACGTGATCAAAGGGCCCCGCGACTCCGGTGTAATCTGCCTGAACGGTGCCGCCGCCCGCCTGGTGCAGCCCGGAGACCTGGTTATTATTATCTCTTATGCCATTATGGACAGCAATGAGGCGAAATCATACAGCCCGACAGTCGTAATGGTAGACGGCGAAAACAAGATAACTGAAATCAAGTATGGGGAAGTCCACGGCGAAATCAGCTAGAGGCATTCATTGCAAAGGGAGGCCAAACCTCTTTTATTTGCCGATGTATGTTGTTGAGGTGCCTTGGTGTAAACTTCCTTGTTTTTTTATGTAAAATCGGTATAATTAATACATCGCGTTTTCCAGAAAGCGCTAAAATTTTATGTCTTTATACATTTTTTTTTGGTTGTAAAA
>CAZPXL010000162.1:0-5120 GCA_964591005.1 uncultured Eubacteriales bacterium | reverse complement strand
CTGGAAATAGAGGTGTTGAGCAATGCTTGAGCTTTTGGGGGATAATTCCTGGATGGTCGGGAAGGTACTTGTAGCCACCTGGGAAACCATCTACATGGTCCTGATATCCACCTTCTTAAGCTACGTGTTTGGCCTGCCGCTGGGGATTATCCTGGTTACCACCGACAAAAACCACATTATGGAAAACAAGGCTTTAAACTCGGTTCTCGGGTCGATCGTCAATGCTGCACGGTCCATCCCATTTATCATTTTCCTGATCTTGCTCATACCGCTTACCCGCTTTTTGATCGGTACCTCAATCGGCACGGTGGCGTCCATAGTGCCGCTTACGCTTGCTGCCATACCCTTTGTTGCCCGCATGGTGGAGACTTCGTTAAAAGAGATTGAACAAGGGCTAATTGAGGCGGCTATATCGATGGGGGCCAATGCCCGGCAGGTCATATCCAAAGTTTTGTTGCCCGAAGCAATGCCTTCCTTATTGCTGGGGGTTGCCATAACCGCCATTAACCTGGTCGGCTATTCAGCTATGGCGGGAATTGTGGGAGGAGGTGGACTGGGTACCCTGGCTTATTATTATGGCTACCAGCGCTATGAGGATTCAGTGATGTGGATTACCGTAATCGTCCTGATCATACTGGTCCAAGGGGTGCAAATGCTCGGTGACAATCTTGCTAACAAAATAGTAAACAAAAGGAGGTAAAAAATGAAGAGATTTTTGGTGGTCATAGGTTGTTTAATATTTACTGCAGGTATTTTAGCAGGCTGCGGCAGCAAGCCGGCCCAGGAAACTGCAGGAAAATCCAACACTCCCGCCAAGTTGGTGGTGGGCGCTACTGCCAAACCTCACGCGGAAATACTGGAAGTTGTAAAGCCCATTTTACAAAAAGAGAATGTTGATCTGGAGATCAAGGTGTTTACTGATTACGTGCTGTTGAACCCTGCCCTGAAGGACAAGCAAATAGACGCTAACTATTTTCAGCATTTACCCTACCTGGAGGATTACAACGCCAAGAATAACGCCAACCTGAGCTGGACAGTGAAAGTCCATACCGAGCCTATGGGTGTGTATTCCAAAAAGGTCACTAAACTTGACACGCTGGCCAACGGCGCCAGTGTGGGCATACCTAATGATGCCACCAACGGCGGGCGGGCATTAGCGGTTCTTGAGCAGGCCGGACTGCTTAAACTTAAGGAAGGCGCCGGCGTAACCGCCACGGATAAGGATATCGTTGAAAACCCAAAAAATCTTAAAATCAATATGATGGACGCGGCAATGCTGCCAAGAGCGCTGGAGGATCTGGACGTATGCGTGATCAACAGTAATTACGCCCTTGAAGCTAATCTAAATCCTGTCAAGGACTCTATTTTCACAGAAGTGAAGGATTCGCCTTTCGCCAATATCCTGGCGGTGAGGCCTGAAGACAAAGACAAAGACAGCATCAAGAAGCTGAGCCAGGCCCTTCAGTCGCCTGAAGTTAAAAAATTCATTGAAGATAATTACAAAGGCAGTGTAATTCCTGCCTTCTAGGACGATAGGGCATTCCTCGGCCTTTAAATCGGGGACATTCCTCGGCATGCAGGAATGCTTGTAAGAGAGGTGTGTCCCCTTTCCTTATTCCGACACTACGCAATAGAGCAGCTAATTTTAACACCATGGACTTTTGCAGGATGACTTCGTCTACAACCTGACCCCGGATTTCTCCGGGGTTTTTTTTGCTTGCGAGTGGCCAAGGGAGGAAAAGTATCTGGTATTTTGCCTTAAGATGCGGGTATCCCAAAGAGCATTTTAAACCTGCTTTGTAGTACATTTTGCCTGTTTACATAATATGGTAAATTAAATGAAAATGGTTATATCTTAAACAACCGGCGAATATGATTGGAATAATCAGGAAATTAGTTTCAAGAGGTGAAACGTTATGTCCAACCGCTGGTATACTCTAAACGTGCAGGAGGTTTTAGGGAAACTAAAAACCGATCCCCACAAAGGACTGTCTGATAAGGAAGTCAGGGAAAGAGCGCTCAGATTCGGGCCCAATGAGCTGGCCAGAGCTCCCGGAGAACCTGCCTGGAAGCTTTTTATGGCCCAATTCAAGGACTTCATGGTGCTTGTGCTGTTGGCCGCCACTGCTGTCTCAGGTTTCCTGGGAGAATACGCCGACGCCATAACCATCGCAATTATTGTCATTGTCAACGCGGTGCTGGGATTTGTCCAGGAATACCGGGCCGAGCGCTCGCTGGAAGCGCTGAAGAAACTGGCGTCGCCGGAGGCAAGGGTAATCAGGAACGGCCAGGAGCGCAAATTGCAGGCTGCAGCTCTGGTTCCGGGCGATATCGTCCTCCTGGAAGAGGGGGACAGGGTTCCGGCCGACCTGCGCCTGATTAAAACATCCACTCTTGAAATAGAGGAGTCTGCACTTACCGGTGAGTCCATGCCGGCATTGAAGATGGAAGAAGCGCTGTCCGGTTACGGCATATCGCCCGGTGACACATTGAATATGGCCTACCTGGGCACGGTTGTCACCAGGGGACGGGGGCGCGGTGTTGTTGTGCATACGGGTATGGCTACAGAGATGGGACAGATCGCAGGTATGATCCAGGAAGCCGAGCGGGAGGAAACCCCCCTTCAGCATCGTTTGGCCCAGTTGGGCAAATGGCTGGTGGCATTTTGTTTTTTAATCTGCGCCCTGGTGGTATTGGTGGGAATAATGAGAGGCGAGGAAGCCTACCAGATGTTTTTGGCGGGAGTCAGCCTGGCCGTGGCCGCCATCCCCGAGGGCCTGCCGGCCATAGTAACAGTGGCGCTGGCTCTTGGCGTGCAGCGGATGATCAAGCGCCAGTCTATTATCCGCAAGCTGCCCGCCGTTGAGACCCTGGGCTGTTCGACCGTTATTTGTTCTGATAAAACCGGTACGCTCACACAAAACGAGATGACAGTGCGTAAAGTTGTAATAAACGGGCGTATAATAGACGTAACCGGTGAGGGTTATGATCCCAAGGGAGAGTTTGCAGGCGGGGTGGACAGGCATGACCAGCATTTTAACTTATTGATGAAAGCTGCCGCTCTCTGCAACAATTCTGTTCTTGAGCGCGGCAGCGTAAGCATTGCGGGACTTTTCAGGGGAATGGCCAAAAGCCAGCCGGCCAGAGAATGGTCTGTTCTGGGAGATCCCACCGAGGGTGCGCTTATGGTTATGGCTGCGAAAGCCGGCCTGTGGCGGGAAAGACTGGAAACAAAAGAGCTAAGAGAGGCTGAAATCCCCTTTGATTCGGACCGTAAGCGAATGAGTGTTTTATACCGTCAACCTTCCGGAGAACTGGCCGTTTATGTAAAAGGAGCGCCTGATGTGATCCTGGATATGTGCACCCACAGCTTAAAGGGAGGCCTGGCGGTACCGCTTTCCAGGCGGGAGAGGGAGGAAATACTAGGCCAAAACTCAGATCTGGCTGATAAAGCGCTGCGGGTAATTGCCTTTGCCTACAGGGAACTTCCCGCCGATACCACGGATTTTTCGGAAGAACATGTTGAACAAAAACTTATTTTTCTTGGCATGGCCGGAATGATCGACCCTCCCAGGCCGGCGGCCGTCAGAGCGGTGCTTACATGCCGCAGGGCGGGCATAAAAGTGGTAATGATCACCGGTGACCACCAGCTTACGGCGCGTGCCATAGCAAGGGAACTGGGGATCCTTTCCAAGGGGGGCGATATCCTTACCGGGCGCGACCTGGACGCCATGTCCGATGACGAATTTGCCAGGCAGGTAGAAAAAGTCTCTGTTTATGCCAGGGTTTCACCGAGGCACAAACTGAAGATAGTAAGAGCCCTGAAAAAAGCGGGCCACGTGGTGGCCATGACCGGAGACGGGGTAAACGACGCGCCGGCGATTAAAGAGGCTGATATTGGCATAGCCATGGGCATCACGGGGACCGACGTCACCAAGGAAGCCTCCGCCATGGTCCTGGCCGACGACAACTTCAGCAGCATCGTGGCCGCGGTGGAGGAAGGGCGCGGCATCTACGACAATATACGTAAATTTATCCGCTACCTGCTTTCCTGCAACGTGGGAGAAGTGCTTACCATGCTTATCGCCGTCCTGGCCGGACTGCCGCTGCCGCTGGTGCCGATCCAGATCCTGTGGATGAACCTGGTTACCGACGGGCTTCCTGCCATGGCTCTGGGTGTGGATCCCCACGACAGTGACATCATGGCCCGCCGCCCACGCCATCCAAGAGAAAGCATTTTCTCTCACGGCATGGCCTGGCGGATTATTTCCAGCGGAACCGTAATCGGGCTCGGCACTCTGGCAGCTTTCCGGTTTGGGCTGTCCATGGGCGACATTGAGCTGGCCCGCACTATGGCCTTCAATACGCTGGTCTTTTTCCAGCTGTTTTACGTGTTTGTGTGCCGGTCGGAGTCGCACACCATCCTTGAGGTGGGACTGCTCACCAACCTTTACCTGGTGGGGGCAGTGTTCATCTCGGCCTCCCTGCAGCTGGCGGTCGTATATGTGCCGTTTCTGCGTTCTATTTTCCACGTTGTGCCCTTAAACGGGCTGCAGTGGGCGATTATCCTGCTGATCTCCTCGGTTCCCGTGGTGCTGGGCACGGTTTATCACCACTTTATCAGGGGGGCCAGGAAAAAAGTTATGTACCTGAAGGTATAGGTGTTATAAAATAAAGTTGCAGTTTCAAAAAGCAAAAGCCTGGCGGCAGGCAGTGAATGGAGGCGCATCTCTTGCGTTTTACCAAGGTACACGGTCTGGGCAACGATTTCATATTGGTGGATTGTTTTAAAGAAAAAATAGATGTCAGTAAGGCGCCTGACCTTGCTGTCAAAATGTGCGACCGGTGCTTCGGGGTCGGGGCGGACGGCCTGGTCCTGCTGATGCCTTCGGACAGGGCTGATACCCGGATGCGCATAATCAACTCAGACGGCAGCGAGGCGGAGATGTGCGGCAACGCGATCCGCTGTGTGGCAAAGTATATGTACGAGCGCAATATGATAAAAAAAGAAAAGATCAGGGTGGAGACACTGGCCGGGATCATAATTCCGGAACTGATTATGGAAAACGGCATGGTTAAATCAGTGCGGGTTGATATGGGCGAGCCCCGCCTGGAGCGCG
>CAZPXL010000161.1:0-5146 GCA_964591005.1 uncultured Eubacteriales bacterium | reverse complement strand
GTCCCTGGCGGTTAAAATAGCGTCAAACATGCGCTTTTCTTCAATCGGGTGTCCTATCTGCACGGCGCTGGCATTGACGTCTATGGTACGGTCAGTCATCTCGCCGCTGGAAAAAGTCGCCCCGTGGATGCCGTCTCTGCCTGTCCGGCCGCCCATGGCTATTACCCTGTCGCCAGGTTGCGGCTCGCCTTTGCGGCTGGCAGCGGCCGGCAGAATACCGTATGCGCCCACGATTACAGTGGGTTTGGCGCGAAAATCCCTGTGGAAATGCAGTGAGCCGTTGTTGGTGGGGATGCCCATGCGGTTTCCGTAATCCCTCACACCGGCTACCACGCGCCTTAGAAGGTAATGGGGGTGAAGGCACCCGGCAGGTATGTCTTCCCCGGGTGTATCAGGCGGAGCGAAGCAAAACATGTCTGTGGACGCGACCACCCTGGCTCCAAGACCGGTGCCTGCTATATCACGAAATACGCCGCCGCTGCCGGTCATCGCCCCGCCGTATGGTTCAATGGCCGAAGGGGAGTTGTGGGTCTCGACCTTGCCGCAGATAGCCATTCCGTCATAAAACTCCATCGCTCCGGAGTTATCCACGAATGCTGAAAGCACCAGCGGGTGTTTGCTCTCCTCCGTGGCGTCACGCAGTCTCTTCAGGAGCGGCTTTTTCTCTTTTCCATCTACCAGCAGCCTGGCTTTAAAAGTCTTGTGTCCGCAGTGTTCCGACCAGGTCTGGGCGATAATCTCAATTTCACAATCAGTGGGGTCCCTGTCAATGGTGCTGAAGAAACCCTGGATGACTTTCATTTCTTCCAAATTTAAAAAAAGCTTGTCCCGGCTCAGCTCAACCAGCTGTTCGTTGTTCATGGAACGTATGGGAATAATCTGTGTATGACCGGGATTACCATGTATAACAAGTGTTTTTGGACTTTCTTTAACAACATATTCCACCGTGGCGTTAACCAGAAGGCTGTCAACTATACGTTCGATATCAGCTTCAGTAATTCTTTTGCCGTAAAAACCATATTGCCAGGCTGAATCAGCTGCGATTAGACCGTCTACACCCAGATCGGAAGCTGATTTCATCAGGGATGCCGCTTCGGGGTTCATAACCCCCGGCCTGTAAGCCACTTCTATTACATAAGCCGCGTCATTGATTACCGTGCCGTTTACCCTGAAGGACTGAAATATCTCCTCGGCCAGCAATCTTTCGGCAAGAAAATTAGCAGCGTCTTCACTTATGCCTTCAAAGCGAAAAACTCTTGCTGTCCTGACTCTCTCAACACTATTAATACCCAGGGCGCGGACGATCTCGTACAGGATTTCGTCTCCCTTGCTGTCCGGGATACCGTCTCTGGCTATTACACGTACTTCCTGGATCATGTTTAACCTCCTTTCCAATGGTTGTAAAACGTACGTATATATCAGATGTAGAATAGATATGACAGTGATATTATATTTCCTGCTGCATTAATGTCAATAAATCAAATAAAGAAAACCGCTTTTATTGCGGTTGTTTTTCTCAGTGTACGGTTCTGGACCTTATTACCTTAAAAAGACTTTACTTATCACCTTATTTTATTATATATATCAAAGGGACCTTTGCATAGAGATGTTTGTTAAAAGAAAATGGCAGACAGCCCAAATTCCTGATATACTTGCTTTAGATGGTTTACTGCCATATAATTTAAAAAAGTTTGAGGAAAATACAATTTTGCTGTTGGAGGCCGTATGAACGGAAATCTTAATGAAAAGAGCCTCAGAAAGCTGCCGTCAGTTGACGAGGTGCTGAGAGACGGCAGGATAGGTGAAATGCTGGAGAATGTCCCCCGCAGTGTAATCCTTGAGGCGGTTCGATCTGTCCTGGCTGATGAGAGGAAGGAGATATTGGCGGGCGCAGTGGCGGCGCGGCCGGATATCAGCAAAGAAGAATACCTGGACAGGGTCATTGAAAAATCAGCCGGGGCAGTGCGGCGTTCAGTCAGGCCAAACCTGCGCCGGGTGATTAACGCCACCGGGGTAGTGCTGCACACGAACCTGGGGCGCGCCCTGCTGAGCGAACGCGCCAGGGAAGCTGTTAATACCGTGGCCTCAAATTATTCCAACCTTGAACTTGACCTTGAAACCGGGCGCAGGGGTTCGAGATATTCAGCTCTGGAAAACCTGCTCACTACGCTTTCAGGAGCTGAAAACGCCCTGGTGGTTAATAATAACGCGGCTGCTGTACTGCTGGCCCTGAGCACTGTTGCCAGGGGGCGGGAAGTGATCGTTTCCCGGGGGCAGCTGGTTGAAATCGGAGGGTCCTTCCGGATCCCCGAGGTCATGGCCCAGAGCGGCGCCAAACTGGTGGAGGTTGGATCTACAAATAAAACACATCCGGATGACTATATCAGGGCTATCAGCGGGGAGACGGCAATGCTGCTGCATGTGCATACCAGCAACTACCGCATTATCGGCTTTACCAGGGAAACAACGGTCAGTGAACTGGTTGAGATCGGCAGGGAATATAAACTGCCGGTCATGTCCGACCTGGGCAGCGGTTTTTTCGTTAACCTGAGCCGCTATGGTCTTCCCCATGAACCCACCGTGCAGGAGGTGCTGGGAGCCGGTCCGGACGTTGTCACCTTCAGCGGCGACAAGTTGCTGGGCGGGCCCCAGGCAGGGATTATCGTCGGCAGCAGGCATTATATAGAAAAGATGAAAAAAAATCCGCTGACCAGGGCGGTCAGGATAGATAAAATGACAGTGGCGGCCCTTGAAGCGACCCTGAGGGAATACCTTGACCCGGAGAAAGCTGTCACGGAAATTCCAACCCTGAGGATGTTGACCTTAGACCAGGAAGCTCTTGAAAAAAGAGCTTATGAACTTGCCGGTATTTTAGAAGGTGTTTTAGACAAAAGCAAGGCTGAGATTAAAGTTGAAAAAGGAATGTCGGCAGTTGGCGGCGGGGCCATGCCGGCCGCGGACCTGCCCACGGCTGTGGTGGCCGTAAGCCCTTGCGGCATAAGCTCCGGTGAACTGCAAGCCGCGCTGCGGTACGGAGAACCCGCGGTTATGGTAAGAGTGCAGGAGGACAGGCTTATACTGGACCTCAGGACGATAAAAGACGAGGAGTTACGACTTCTGGCAGAGGCTGTTATGAAGGCTTTAGAATAAGGATCGGAAGTGTATGATTTTGAAACACCTGATTATTGGGACAGCGGGGCATGTGGACCATGGGAAAACCGCACTGGTAAAAGCCCTGACCGGAGTTGATACTGACCGTCTGAAGGAAGAAAAAGACCGGGGCATATCTATTGAACTTGGTTTTGCCTTTCTCAACCTGCCCGGAGGCCGCAGAGCCGGTATTGTCGATGTGCCGGGACACGAGCGGTTTATAAAAAATATGCTGGCCGGGGCCGGCGGATTCGACCTGGTACTGATGGTGATAGCCGCTGATGAAGGTGTAATGCCTCAAACCAGGGAGCACCTTGATATTATTCAGCTGCTCCAGGTCAACAAAGGAATTGTTGTATTGACAAAGTGTGACCTGGTGGATGAGGAATGGCTGGACCTGGTTAAGGAGGACGTTAAGGAATTTTTGAAGGGGACTGTGCTGGAGGAAGCTCCGGTTGTGACGGTATCGGCTGTAACCAAAAAAGGAATCCCTGAATTACTTGAAATGATTACCCGGGCGATGGAGGAAGTGAATCCGAAAGCCTGCCAGGGTCAGCCAAGGCTGCCTGTGGACAGGGTTTTTACGATAACAGGTTTCGGCACCGTAGTTACGGGGACACTGCTGTCCGGTATTATTAAAGTTGGAGACATGGTAGAAATACAGCCGGAGGGTTTGTCCGCCAGGGTCCGCTCGGTCCAGGTTCACGGTGAAAAGGTGGATTCCGCGGAAGCCGGCCAGAGGGCGGCGGTTAACCTGGCAGGCCTTGAGGTTGAACAAATTGGACGCGGCAGTGTTGTGACGGGGGCTAAAATGATCAAGCCCACACAGCGGGTGGATGTGCGCCTGCTGCTGTTAAAAAGCGCCGCCAGGCCGCTTAAAAACAGGTCAAGGGTACGTTTTTACCTGGGCACCAGGGAGACTTTAGGAAGAGTGGTGCTGCTGGACAGAGAAGAACTTGAGCCCGGTAAGACGGTTTACGCCCAGGTTGTGCTGGAAGATCAGGCTGTGCCGGTTAAAGGCGATCGTTTTGTAATCAGATCATACTCGCCGATGCGTACTATTGGTGGCGGCACTGTCATAGACCCGGCGCCGAAACGCAAACACAAGCGCTTCCGCGAGGACGTGCTCAGTGCCCTGGCTACACGGGAAAGAGGTACCCCCTCCGAAATAGTGATGCATTATCTGGACGGCAGCAACAGCCTGCCTGTACCAGCGGAGGTTGCCGCCGGAACCGGCCTGGAGGAAAAAGAAGTGCTTGAAGCGGCCGGTAACCTGGCTGATAAAAATGAAGTTAAGCTGATCAGCGGCGATGGTAAAACCTACCTGGTATCTGCCGGTGTTTACACCAGCTGGCTGGAGGAAATAAAAAAGCTGGTTACTTTTTATCACCGGGAGTTCCCGTTAAGGGAAGGCTTCCCGAAGGAAGAACTTCGTTCCAGAAAATTTCAGTCGTTTGGCACAAAATTATTTCAACTGCTGCTTATAGAAATGGAAAAGGGAGGAATCATCAGGGTGCTGCCCCAGGCGGTGGCACTAAAAGATTTTGAACCCGGTCCGGATGCGGAACAGAGTAAGCAGATCCAGCAGATCCGGCAGATTATGAAAGAATCGGAATTCCTGCCTCCCTCCTGGGCTGAACTGTGCAGAACTTTAGGCCTTGTTGAGACGAAGGGAGCGGAAATGCTTCAATACTTATTGCGAACAGGGGACCTGGTCAAAGTCACCGAGGACCTTTACTTTCAAAAAGACGTTTTACTGGAAGCTATACAAAAAGTAACGGCTTTTCTCAGGGATAAAGGGGAAATTACAGTGGGTGAATTGCGCGACCTGCTCAAGACGTCACGCAAATATGCCCTGCCGCTGCTTGAGTATTTCGACCGGGAAAGACTGACCAGGCGGGTTGGCGACAAACGCCTGCCGGGTAAATCCCTGGGGGACATTCCCCGTTAATTGGGGACATATCTCGGCCATCCCGATCGGGGACATGCCTCAGCA
>CAZPXL010000160.1:0-5154 GCA_964591005.1 uncultured Eubacteriales bacterium | reverse complement strand
GCCAGTTCCCCCTGAAACTCCTCCCTGCCGTCTACTGTTACCTGAATCCAACTCCTGTCGCTCTTAACATTCAGGACAACTTTAACTCCTGTAATACTGACGGCATTATCCGGGGCTGGAACCTGCTGCTGCCCGTTATTTTCCGGGGCGGCAATCTGATTTGTATTTTGCTGCTCCCCTTCTTTTACCGCGGTACTGTTTTTCCCCATGCCTCCGCTTGCATATATAATAGAAACAACAACAACGGCTATAATCAGCACCGCTGCGGCATATAACCAGTATTGCGGCCTTCTTTTCGCTTTAACCTTTTTTTCTGCCACCGGCTTTTCATGCTCTTCGTGAACAGGTTCTCCGCCATGTTTTTGTTTAAATGCTTCTAAAATTTCATCCAGGTTAAGGTTTAAAAATTTAGCGTAATTTTTAAGAAACGCCTTGGCATAGATAGGACCCGGCAACACTTCAAACTGCTCCATTTCCAACGCCATAATGTATTTTTTGCGAATCTTAGTTTCTTCTTCCACATCTTCCAGGGTTAGTCCCCGGGCCCGTCTAGCTTCTCTTAGCGTGTTGCCGATTTCCACCACTTCGCCCCCCAGCAGCTAATGTGATTTTATGATAATTTGCCATGGCATGTTTTGTATTCCGGCAGGCCTGTAACAAACTTGAATATTTGTTCCGTCGCTTTATCCACATCACTTGTGTCGACGGAGCATTCATACTCCTCACTGGGCCCTTCCGGGTATT
Organism: uncultured Eubacteriales bacterium; assembly: GCA_964591005.1. GTDB lineage: Bacteria > Bacillota > Desulfotomaculia > Desulfotomaculales > Pelotomaculaceae > Syntrophopropionicum. Next base: position 4,410 of record CAZPXL010000160.1, on the reverse strand, counting down.
TATACAGCGGATCATAATAACTTCTCAACAAAAAGGTAAAGACCGGCACAAAGTTTCTTTCCTCCAGCATCCTGTTCAGTTCTTCAACCCTGGCCCGGCCCAATCTCTTTACCAGCAAAGAGGTGGCCTCCTGTAACTTTTCCACGTTATCACCGGGCCCGTCCGTGTAAATATCACAAATCCGCCTGACCCTGTCTGCCAGAGGAGCATACAGCAAAACCCGTATGCCGTTCCTGATCGCGTTCATCAGCGGCAGTGGGACCAGCAGGCTGCCGACCCTCCTGCTCTCGCATTCCAAAATAAAAATACCTTTTTCACCTATTGAAGATAGAAACCTGACAATTTCACTTTCAAATGCTTTTTGCGTCGGTGAAGGAGGCAGGCCGATCTTGCCATAGACCGATCCCCTGTGCCGGGCCAGTCCTTCCAGGTCCAGCACCGGCAGCCCTTTCCGGCCGAGACGCTCCAGCACTTCTGTTTTTCCCACACCGGTCAGGCCGTGTAACACAACAGCCCTCTGGGTCAACTCTTCTTTATCCAGGTACTCATTAACGTAGCGGCGGTAGGACTTGTACCCGCCGATAATGCGGTAAACATCATAACCCATGGTGTCGAGCACTGAAGCCATAAACCTGCTGCGCTCGCCCCCGCGCCAGCAGAAGACTACCAGGTCGCCGGCGCCGGCACTGTCAACGGCGGCTATTTTAGCGGGAAGCTTCGGCGCTGCCAGCTCCAGGGCCAGTCTCCTGGAGGAATCCGGCCCGTCATGGCGGTACAAGTTCCCAACCATGGCCCGCTCTTCATTGTTTAAAACAGGGATGTTGACAGCACCCGGTATTGTATCCTCAATATATTCACCCTCTGAACGGACATCCACCATCAGCGCCTTGTCCATTTTAAGGGCTTCGTCAATTGTAATTTCTGATACCATATTAAGCCTTGTATAAACCTCACAATTATTTAATAAATACGCATATGCTTGATATTTTACGGGTTGCAATAACCTGGTAAAACAAACCATTCCAGCTAACGCCTGCATCCGGGGTTAATATTTCTTATTCTATGGTTTCCTTTTTATTAAAATATATTTCGGCGCCTTCCCCTGGAAAATTAATTAAAAAATACCACCGATTAAAAATAAATCTCACATGATTTACAGGATTACGAGGATTTACATGATTTAAATATATATTTAAATCAAAAAACATTAAAATTAATTTATATTTACCCGTAATCAGGGCGAAAACAGAATCAAGTTTTTATTAAATCCTGTTAATCTATTAAATCTTGTTAATCCTGTGAAAATTGTTTTAATGTTTTCCCTACTTAGCTTTTCTGAAAACCTGGTTATACTGGTCCAGCGTCATCAGTATGGACCGCGGCTTGCTGCCTTCGTAACCGCCTACGATACCCCGCTGCTCCATCATGTCGATCAGTCGCGCAGCCCTGGCATATCCTATGTGCAGCCTTCTCTGAAGCATGGATATGGACGCATGTCCGCTTTCAATCAAGATTTTAACCGCCGGGGCCAGCAGGTCGTCTTCCATTTCCGGCATGGCTTCTTCTTCCGGTTCCACGGTAAGTATCTTCTCGTCATAAACCGGTTCGGCCTGTTTTTTCAAGTAATTGACCAGGTCCTCCACTTCGCGGTCAGACAGGTAAGCCCCCTGGATCCGCACCGGTTTGGGAGCTCCCACGGGGTAAAAGAGCATGTCCCCTTTTCCAAGCAGTTTTTCCGCGCCAGCCATGTCAAGGATTGTGCGGGAATCAATCTGGGATGAAACCGCGAAAGAGATCCTGGAAGGGATGTTGGCCTTAATCAGCCCCGTGATCACATCCACGGAGGGACGCTGGGTAGCGACAACCAGGTGTATGCCGGCTGCTCTAGCCATCTGAGCCAACCTGCATACGGCGTCCTCCACGTCCGCGGGCGCAATCATCATCAGGTCGGCCAGCTCGTCAATGATCACGACAATCAGCGGCAGAGGCATAACGCCGCCTGGCTCCTTGTTTTTAAACAACTTGTTGTAACGGGTTATATCGCGCACACCCGACTGCGCGAAAAGTTCGTAGCGGCGTTCCATTTCTCTGACCGCCCAGCGCAGTGCGGTGGCAGCCTTCTTGGGATCAGTGACCACCGGGTTGACCAGGTGCGGTATACCGTTATAAGTCGCCAGTTCAACCATCTTTGGATCTATCATCAACAGCTTGACTTCGTCCGGCGTGGCTTTGAACAGTATGCTGGCTATTAACGTGTTGAGGCATACGCTTTTACCCGAGCCCGTGGCGCCCGCTATCAATAAATGCGGCATTTTTGCAAGGTCGGTCACCTCGGGGTTGCCCGCGATATCCTTACCCAGCGCTATAGTAAGTTTGGATCCTGATTGAATAAATTCCTGTGCTTCGAGCAGGTCCCTCAGGTGGACCATGGAGATTTCCTTGTTCGGCACCTCTATTCCCACGGCAGCCTTGCCGGGAATTGGGGCCTCGATGCGGACATCCGGCGCGGCCATTGACAGGGCAATGTCATCAGCCAGCCCGACGATCCGGCTGACTTTTACCCCGGAAGGAGGCTGTATTTCATAGCGGGTAATGGCTGGCCCCCTGGAGACCTGAATAACCTTGGCCTTTACTCCGAAGCTTTCCAGGGTCTCCTCCAATATGCGAATGTTTTCATTAATATCCTTGCTTAAGCGAATATTCTTAAGCCGGTGCGGGCGTGCAAGAATAGAAATAGGCGGCAGATGAAATGAGGATAATTCCGGCATGTTGACCCTGTCGAAAACAGCGAAGGTCTCTTCATCTTCCTTCGGCGCCTCTGTTACCGCTTCTCCGCCAGTATCAGAGGGAATCTCCACGCTCTTCTTTACAGGAGCGGTCACAGGAACCCGTTCTTTTTCCCTCTTTTCCTTAATGCTGTTCTGCCCTTTGACTATCGAAAACTGTTCCCCCTCATGGTCGATAATGACCGGTGCGTCAGGAATGGTTTCTTTTTCGTCCTCAACCTCTTCAAAAAGAAAATTCATGATGGATCGCCCTGCATTTTTGAACGTTTCCCGCATCTTCGCCGTAAACCCTTTCACTATTGCCGCCGTAGAAAGGTTAGTTAGAAGAAGCAGTGAAATCAGGCCCAGGGTAATCAGGATCACATATGTCCCGATAAGGCCAAAGGATTTCAAGCAGATATAGCTAATCAGCGCTCCGATCAGCCCTCCTCCGTCACCTGCGAAGCCTGCCGAAAAGGAATCCTCAACCGGAATAACCAGGTGAAAAAGCCCGAGAACGACTAAAAATAACAGTATAACTCCGTATATTCTTTCGGAAAAACTGGTCTGAGCCCGGTTCCGGACAAGTTTTGCCCCGATCAAGATTAAGAGGAAAGGGAAAATGTAACGTCCCTCGCCGGCAATGCTTTTTAGAGATTTGTCAATAATACCGCTGATCAGGCCGGCATCAGGCGAAAGCAGGCAGACAATACCCAGGACACCCAGCGCCACAAGGGCAATGCCAAAAATTTCGTATTTAATTTCGTCTTTCAACTGACTTAGAGCACCCATGTTAAACCCTCCAGAAATAATATACCACAGTTTGGCTGAAATTCCTTTTAATACTTATAAAAATAGCCCTCCCGGCTTTTGGGGAGGGCATAGAAATCCTTTGTCTTTGAACTGCCGCCTATGGCACTCTGATATAAACCAGCGCGATAATCGCGAAACCGATCAGGAACCGGTACCATACGAACAGTGCGAAACTGCGTTCTGTCAGGTACCTCAGCAGAAATCCGATGGCCAGGAACCCTACTACCGCGGATGAAACAACTCCAGTGATAAAAGCCAGATTAATATCTCCGGGCGTAATGTCCTTAAACTGCATTACCCCCGCCCCAAAAATGATCGGGGTAGACAGCAAAAATGAAAACCGCGCCGCGGTTTCGCGGCTAAGTCCAAGGGCCCGCCCCGCGGTCATGGTTACACCGGAGCGGGAAACACCCGGTATAATGGCAAAGGCTTGTGACAGTCCGATCAGCAGGCTGTCTGAAAGAGATATGCCGTTCATTTCTTTTCTACTTATAGCGCGACGGTCAACCAGGTACAGTATTAAACCCATAATTATCAGCATGACCGCTATGAGCAGCGGGTTTCTAAAAACAGTCGCGGCCTGTTCTTCTAAAATATATCCGGCCAGCGCGCCGGGTATGGTCGCTATCACCAGGTACCAGAACAGCAAAGCTTTTTGTGTGCTCCCGCGCTTTATAATCGCCTCGCTGAATAGTTCTACCCAGTCCCTCCAGAAAAATGCCACCACAGCAAAAAGAGTACCCATGTGCAGCGCCACATCGAATGTCAGACCGGGATCATCCCAGCCAAAGACCCATGGCGCCAGAACCAGGTGGGCCGAACTGGATATGGG
>CAZPXL010000159.1:0-5173 GCA_964591005.1 uncultured Eubacteriales bacterium | reverse complement strand
ACGAGCATTTCTTTAATTTTTTTGCGATAACCGGCGTCGGCGTCGGCTATGACAATCCGGGTCCCGAACATAGGGACGCGCACCTTTCGATAGGCATTTTACTCTCATTTAATTTTATAACATGTATTTTAACACGGCCTTTTTAAAAAAGATATAAAATATTGCAGAATAATCAGATTAACATATTACTGCCAGAGCAACATATATATTATTGTGTATTCAACTAAAAATGGTCTCGGGCAAAGGCGCCAGGGAAGAAATAATAAAAAATCGTTTTCTTGGCGTCTATTTTTGTTTTAAGCAAAAGGGAGGGATACAAGATAACGGTTTTATTTTTATAAGCCGTTCTTAAATGGACAAAGATCTTTTCAGCTTGGACTTATTTTATTAAGGAGGCGACGTTTTGAGCAGAGGAAAATTAATCAAGTTATTTCCGGGCGGCAACACTTCACGTGGCTTTCATTCTTTCTACGATTACATTATTAATAGAGACGCATCCCATATATTTATCTTAAAAGGCGGCCCGGGTGTCGGCAAATCAACTTTTATGAGAAAAATCGGTGAGGCGCTGCTGGACCGGGGATATGATCTGGAATTTCACTGCTGTTCCTCGGATAACGGTTCACTTGACGGGATTTGCGTGCCCGCCCTGAGCGTGGCTATGCTGGACGGCACCGCGCCGCACGTGGTAGATCCCAAAAATCCGGGTGCGGTCGATGAGATTATCAACCTTGGCGATCACTGGAACGAGCGGGGAATCCGCGGCAATAAAAAAGAGATACTGTCTATGAACCAGGAGATCGGGCGTCTTTTTAAACATGCTTATTCCTACCTGGCCGGGGCAAAACTGTTCCTGGACGAAGTGGAGTCCTATTATACCGAAAGCGGCGCTTTTAACCCGGGGGCTTTTAACAGGCTGGTCATAGACCTGATCCATGAGATTTTTGAAGGAAAACCCATGTTGAACGGCAGCCCAGTTGTGCGGCGACTCTTCGCCACCGCCATTACGCCGGACGGGCCGGTGAGCCACCTGGAAACAGTGGTCGGCAGTTTAAGCAGGCGCTATATTGTTGAAGGTGATGACGGCACAGGCAAACCCCTCCTGGTAAACCGCCTGATGGAAGCCGCCATAGCCAGGGGTTACAACGTGACTGCTTTCCACTGCGCGCTGAACCCGGCCCAGATTGACCACCTGGTAATACATGATCTTGATCTGGCAGTTATTAACAGCATTGAACCCCATGTTTACCGTTCCAGGGACACCGACCGCGTTGTTGATACCATGACCTGCGTGGACCCGGTTATCAATGAGGCGTACCTTGCCGAAAAAGGGGCGGCGCGGGGAATGTACCGGCAATGCATGGAACAGGCGATTGCTTTTATAGGCAGGGCAAAGAGAGTCCATGATGAGATGGAGAGCTATTATATTCCCTTCATGGACTTTGATGCGATTAACACGCGCCGTGAAAAAACCTTGAACAGAATTATGGAATTGGCAGAGTATCCCAGACGCTGAAGTCATAAACTTTTTTTACTAACCGCCACCAGGCGGTTTTTCTATTATAATATACTGGGGGTTGTTTTTAAGTCATCCAATTATGTTAACGAATAAAAAATGGAGGATATTAAAGATACATGCTCGAATATCTAAGGGTTCTGTTTATTTCCATTATATATAACTCCTTACATTTGCGGGGCATATCCATATTGAACAGTCCAGTCAGCCCTTTATATGAAATTTAGGGTGAATCACTTTATCAAAGGGGCCAGGCATATGAATCAAACTTTAAAACTTGATTACCCTTCTGATATTTCAATTAAAATGCTCTATTTAGCCGGCAAGCTTCTTTATGAGCAGGGCAATTTTGAACGGATTCCCGGCTGGCTTGTTGAAGCTCTGGATATTAACAGTGCAGCGCTGGGTATTATGCTGGGAAAACACTGTATCGTCCATTTTGCCCAGGTTGAACAGGTAAGCAAAAACGATTCTATGGAAATAGCCGTGGAAGGACTCTGGTGCTCTCGCCAGGATTCATCAGGCAACAGGGATGTACCTTGCCATATATTCGATTGTCCGGTACGGCAAAGGCTGCTCGACTGTCGTAAACGGCCTGGACTTGAGGTAACATGTTTCCCCATGTCAGGCAGAAAAGGCTTTTTGATGGTATGCGGCGAGGCCTTGCTGCTGAATTCCTACCCCGTTTCTGAAATACTTAAAGCTATGACTCATATTATCGCCTGCAGTCTGGATACAATTAATAAAAACCGAAAAACCGCCTCATATTTTTTGCCTTCCGAAGATATGGCTCAAATGTGGTCGGAAATGCTGGCGGGATTATCTCATGACTTAAGAACGCCGCTTTCCTGTATTAAAGGCTACATAACGACCTTGATGCGGGATGACATAATATGGGACCCTGCCACAGAAAAAGAGTTCATGAACATAATTGTTGAAGAAACAGACCATATTGAAACTCTGATCGATAACCTGCTGGATTCCTCCACCTTTAGCTGGAAAGGTGAAATTGAACTAAAAAAAGAACCTCTTTCAATACCCAGAATAGTGAATAAAGTACTCAGGGACCAATCATACCGTGTCAAAAACCATGAATTTACAGTAGCGTTTCCTGAAGAATTCCCGCTGGTGGAAGCAGACCCGATGAGAATTGAACAGGTGCTTCGCAACCTTGTGGATAACTCGGTTAAATATTCCAGGGAAGAAACTAAAATAGCAATAAAAGGAGTAGTGACACACAGCGAAGTGATTGTTTCAGTCTCCGACCAGGGCGTCGGTATTAACAGCGAGCATTTAAAATGGCTCTTCGAGAAATTTTTCCGGGTAACCGACGGCATACAGGAAAACAAAAAGGGAATAGGACTTGGATTGCCTTTTGCCCGACAAATAATAATCAGCCACGGCGGCAGGATCTGGGCTAAAAGCAAGGTAAACCAGGGTACTGCTCTTTACTTCACGCTGCCCCTGGGTCAACAGCCGGTTGAATTGGACAGCCACCCACAGAGCGGCCGGGAGGCTCAATATGAAACGTAAAAATATCCTGGTAGTGGATGACGAGCCTCGCCTGGTGCGATTGGTTAAAGTAAACCTTTTGGCCAGCGGTTATACCGTCAGCACGGCCTCTGACGGAAAAACCACCATTGATATGCTGGAATCCGGCAGTTATGATTTGCTGATTTTAGATATTATGCTGCCCGGCCCTTTCAATGGGTTTGAGACATGTAAAAGGATCCGCGAGTTTTCCGATATACCGGTTATTATGCTTACGGGCAGGGCCCGCGAACAGGACCGGATCCGTGGTTTTGACGCCGGGGCGGATGATTATATAACCAAGCCCTTCAGCGTTGAGGAATTACTGCTGCGGGTCAAAGCGATACTCAGGAGGGCCCATCCGTCCGAGGAATTTCCCAAGGGCTCTGTCTATAAATACGGCGATTTAGTGATCAACTTTGCCCAGCGAAGAGTCTTTGTCAGGAACAGGGAGGTGCGGCTGACCGCTACAGAATACCAGATCCTGTACCACCTGGGCTGCCACGCGGGAAAGATAATTACACACGAGGACCTGCTGACCAGGGTATGGGGCAGCGAATACCGTAATGAGCTCCACTACCTGAGAAACTACATCAGCAGTCTGCGAAAAAAGATTGAAAGCGACCCCGCAAACCCTGTGTACATTATCGGAATCCACGGTATTGGATACCAACTGGCACTGGATTAATATAAACAACTAAAATATTTATAAATAACACATTCTGAGGAAACTTGACAGAATGTGTTTTTTTATGTTTTTTTACGAAATTTTTATATTTATGAGACTATCTATTATGATTTTTTTACGATAAATAGATTAGATTTTAACTATCAATACCATGCATTAACTGACAAAATAATAAACCTAAATTAACTGTGTATGGGAGGTAGCTGATGCTGAACCGTGAAGACGTCCTGGAAAAAGCAAGGGAGGAAAGAGTGAAATTTCTCCGCCTGCAGTTCACCGACATTTTTGGAGCATTAAAAAATATCGCTGTTACATCTGAAGATATGGAAAAAGCTATGGCCGGCAAAGTAGCATTTGACAGCGCGGTGGTCGACGGCGTGGTCAGCCAGCAGGAGCAGGATATCGTCCTGCGGCCGGACCCTTCCACCTTTTTAGTGCTGCCCTGGCGTCCCCGTGAAGAATCAGTGGCCCGCTTTATTTGTGATGTGACCAATCCGGACGGGACTCCCTACCCCGGCTGCTCGCGCAGTGTTCTAAAAAAAGTGCTGAAAGAAGCGGTCAGCATGGGATTTGAAACATGGGTGGGCACAGAGGTGGAGTTTTATCTTTTTTATACGGACGATGACGGCAACCCGACCACCAATACCCATGACCGGGCCGGATATTGCGACCTGACTCCGGTGGACCTGGGTGAAAATGCCCGGCGTGACATGGTGCTGACCCTGGAGGAGATGGGTACGGACATCGGCTTCAGCCATCATGAAAAAGGTCCCGGCCAGCACGGAATCATATTAAAACCGGATAACGCCCTGGCTATTGCAGATAAGCTGGTAACCTTCAAATTTGTTGTGCGCACCATTGCCCAGCGTTACGGCCTGCACGCCTCCCTGATGCCTAAACCGTTGAACGACAGGCCGGGGTCGGCCCTGCACCTGCACCTGTGCCTTAATTACAAAAAACCCGACCATCTTGACAATAAGCAGCCGCCGGAGCGGCGCAGCCAGGAGATCGGGCACTTTATCGCGGGTGTACTGGCCCACGCCCGCGCCAACACCGCCATTACCAATCCCCTGATTAACTCTTATAAGCGCCTGGTCCCAAACAGCCTGACCATGCCTGTGAACGTCGCCTGGTCGGAAGAAACACGCAATTCAGTGCTGCGGGTTGTTTCCCACAGAGAGCCTGATTTGCAGGTGGAAGTGCGCAACCCGGACCCGGCCTGCAACCCCTACCTTGCCTTGGCGGTTATCTTGAAAGCTGGACTGGAGGGCATCCGGCAGAAACTTCCCCAACCGCCGCCGCTTACTGAAAATATTTTTCAACTGGATGACAACAAACAACAAAGCACACGGGTAACCTGCCTGCCTTACACTCTGGGAGAGGCCCTGCGGGAGTTGGCTTCCGACCCGTTGACAAGGGCTACTCTGGGTGAGTATATT
>CAZPXL010000158.1:0-5224 GCA_964591005.1 uncultured Eubacteriales bacterium | reverse complement strand
CAGGCCCACCACGGGCGGACAACACCGGTAATGACCGGAATCAAAAGAGCCAGGCCGGAGCTGATCTGCATAGCTTATATGGGTGACGGCGGGGGATACTCCATTGGCGTCCAGCACCTGGTCAGCGCAGCCATGCGCAATGAAAAAATCACGGTAATTGTGGCCAATAACACGCAGTATGCCATGACCGGCGGTCAGATGGCCCCTACCACGCTGCCCGGCCAAAAAACGGAGACCAGCCCTTTTGGACGGGATCCCGGCGCTACAGGGCTGCCTTTCCGCGGAGCTGAAATGATTTCTTCCATAGTACAGGAAGGAGCTTATGTAGCCAGGGGCAGTATCTCTAATCTGAGGCAGTTAACCGGGTTTTTAAAGAAGGCATTAAAAAACCAGGTGGAAGGGAAAGGATTTTCCTTTGTCGAGGCCCTTTCCGCCTGTCCCACCAACTGGCGGACCGATGCCGCCAAGACCTGGGAATTTATTGAAAAGGATATGGCCTCGTACTTTAAAACAGGTGAAATAAAGATCCTGGAACGGGGGGAGGTCGCGGCAGATGCCTGAAACTACAAAGATGGTCCTGGCCGGCGAAGGCGGCCAGGGGGTCCAGACAGTGGCTGAAATACTGGCCGAAGCAGCAAATGAGAAAGGCAAACAGGTTATATATATTCCGAATTTCGGAGTGGAACAGAGGGGCGGAGTTTCGGTGGCATTTGTCCAGGTCAGCGATGAGGCCATCGGCTCCCCAAAGTTTGATACGGCTGATATTGTAGTCGCCCTGAGCGACCGTGCCGTACAGCGCACCAAACAATATATCGGGCCGGAAACCACCATTATTTATGACAGCGGGATCGAGGATATGGAGATGTCGTTTAACGGCGGCACGGCGGAATTGCTGCCGATACCTTCCATGGAAGTCGCTAAAAAAGAGCTTAGCCCGCGGGTCTTTAATATTGTTATTATGGGAGCGGTGGTCTGCGCATCCGGCGTTATCAGCCTCGACCAGGCCAAAAAGGCGATTGAAAAAAAACTATACTATAAATTTGAAAAAAAACCGGAGCTCAGGGATTTAAACTACAGGGCGCTGGAACGGGGGTGCGAGCTGGTTCAATTGGGACTCGGGCAATTTGACGCCGCACGCCCCGCTTCAGAAGGAGGTTTAGCTTATGACAATTGAGTTTAAAGGCAGAACTATCGACCTTGATAAAGGATTATGGACGCTGTTCCCGGGGCTCTGTAAAGGATGCGGCCTGTGCGTGGAAAAATGTCCTGTGGATTGCATCGACTGGAGCGATATTCTGGGGGTTTACGGTACTCCTTCCGTGGAGGCAGACAACAGGTGTATCGCCTGCGGTATCTGCCAGGATGTGTGCCCCGACTGCGCCATTAGAGTAGATAGAAAGAAGACGGTTAAGCATTAGAATACCCTGTTGAGCTTTTCTCACCAAACCAAAAAAAAATTCATATCCTGATCCGGGATAGTAAATTATATAAATATGGTGGTGATAAGCCGATGGCTGCGGAAACACGGGACTGTATTTTGTGCCGGCGGTCCAACCCGGAGGGAAAACAGGGCCTCCGCGTGAGAGGATGTTATATCTGCCCGGACTGCGAGGCGAAAATAATATCGATATCGATAGACGATCCCACTTATAAAATTTATATGAAAAGGTTAAAAAAAATCTGGTCTCAGGCCGGTTGACCGGTCCTGTGCCAGCTTTATTTTTTTTTGGGCAAGCCGCATATGCCGGTGCGTCAGTTCAATGTCCTGTTTAATCAGATGGAGAGTTGACGTGGCTACTCCGGTTTTTGTTGCGATCTCCTGGTCTGAAATACCGCGTTTCCAGGCCCTGATCAATTTCCCGACGTTGGTCCGGTATTTTTTTGACAGCTCCTTATCGTCCACTTTCCACGGCATATCTCCGTTCACGTTAACCCTCCTTCAAGAAAATATTTTAGTTATTGTAGCCGCTAATCCGACATCTATAAGACTAAACTGATGGGAATATTAAAGGATGGAATTGGTAATGTCAATCAAGTTGTGATAAAATTAAAGCTCAGTATTATTTGCATTGTTTATAAAAATTTTCCGGGGGTTAATTTTTTTGCTTAACGATCAGAGCCGCGCCCCGCTTTTTGAAGCAATAAAAAAACACGCTTTGAAAAACCCGGCCGGTTTTCACATTCCCGGGCACGGACAGGGAAAGGGGCTCCCGGCGGGCTTGTCGAAACTTGAGGGACAAGCCTTATTCGCTTTAGACCTGACCGAATTGCCGGGTCTTGATGACCTGCACAACCCGGGCGGGCCTATAGCCGGGGCACAGGAACTGGCGTCTGAAATTTACGGTTCCGACAGGAGTTTTTTCCTTGTTAACGGAACTACAGCAGGAATCCAGGCCCTGATTACCGCGCTGGTGAAGCAGAAAAAAGTAATCGTGGCCAGAAACGCTCACCGATCAGTCCTGGGGGGCATGGTCCTTTCCGGCGCTGACCCGGTTTATGTTTTGCCCGAGATTATACCAGATTTTGAGATTGACTGCGGTGTGAGAACCGCATTTATCAGGCAGGCACTGGCTGATAACCCCGGCGCCGCGGCAGTATTCGCGGTGCGGCCTAATTTTTACGGGGTCGCCCGGGACCTGGAGGGCCTGGTCCGGACTGCCCATGAGGCGGGCACACCTGTACTGGTTGACGAAGCCCACGGCGCGCACCTGCGCTTTCACCAGGATCTGCCCCGGGACGCCATGGATGCGGGGGCTGATGCTTCAGTCCAGAGCACGCATAAATTGGGCGGCTCCCTGGGGCAGAGTTCAATGCTACACCTGCGGGGAGGGCTTGTGGACCCAGGCGCGGTCGCCGCGTCCCTGCGCCTGCTGCAGACTACCAGCCCTTCTTACCTGCTGATGGCTTCGCTGGATTTAGCCAGGCGGCAGATGTCCCTGCAGGGCGATAGAATTATGGAGGAAGCGCTTACCCTGGCCCGCGGCGTCCGGCAAAGGCTCGCCGGGATCAGAAATTTGCGTGTTTTAACCGGTGACTGCCTGCCGGGGAACCATTGCGAACTGGACTCCACAAAACTGGTTATATCAGTGCGGGACCTGGGCATCACCGGCTACCAGGTTAGCGGGCTGCTGGCCGGGCGTTACAAGGTGTTTGTTGAAATGGCGGACTTTTATAATATTGTTGCTTTTGTATCCACCGGCACTACCGGTGAAGATTGCGACAGGCTGGTGGAAGCGCTGCGGGACATCGCCGCCAGGGATAAACTGCGTTCACTGCCGCCGCCGCCCGGGGCGCCGTCTACATTTAAAAAGGTTATGAAACCGCGTGACGCCTGGTTTGCCCCTTCTATGAAAGTGCCCCTGGCGGAGTCCAGGGGAAAGATATGCGCGGAGGCGGTGGCGGTTTACCCGCCGGGCATTCCCGTGGTGAACCCGGGTGAAGAAATAACCGGGGAAATATATGATTACCTGCATATGATAAGCCAGATCGGACTGTCCTGCCAGGGGCCGTCCGATCCGTCATTAAAAACAATCAAAATTGTGATAGAATAGCAGTATAGTGTTGTATGTATTATACAGCCGCCGCCTGCCTTTGAATAAGCTCGCGCTGAAGGAAAGGGTTCACCGATGAAAGGCAAATTTATTGTTTTTGAAGGAATAGACGGGTCAGGAAAGACCACCCAGCTCAAACTTCTCGGTGATGTGCTGAAAGACCGGGGCCTGCCGGTTTTGCACACCAGGGAACCCGGCGGCACCCGGGTAGGGGAAACGATCAGAGAAATTTTGTTAAACCCGGAATACAGTGAGCTGGCGCCCCGGACCGAAGCCTTTCTGTACGCCGCGGCCAGGGCGCAGCATGTGGCCCAGGTTATTAAGCCGGCGTTGGCTGAGGGCACAATCGTCCTTTGTGATCGTTTTTTGGACTCAAGTCTGGCCTACCAGGGATTTGGGCGGGGTATAGATATCAGTTTGCTGGAAAGGATCAACGAACCGGCCACTGACGGTCTGGTTCCGGACTTGACCATTGTCCTTAATTTTTGTGCTGAAGACGGTATGGACAGGATTAACAAGTCCGGCAGAGATATTGACCGTATAGAACGGGAAACAAGGGAATTTCACGTTAAGGTCGGGGCGGGATATCTGGCTCTGGCCGGGCGCGATTCCGCCCGTTACAGGGTTATTGACGCCAACAGGCCGGCCGGGGACGTGCACAGGGATGTCATGACGGCGGTAGAGGGTGTTTTAGATGAAATTCTTACGGGAGATAGTCGGACATAAGCAGTCAGTAAAAATATTGATGAAAGCTGTTTCCAGCGGGCGGGTGGGGCATGCTTACCTTTTTGCCGGGCCTGAGGGAGTGGGTAAGGAAACAACCGCCTTGTCCTTCGCCAGAGCGTTGCTTTGTTCCCGTCCCGCAGGCGGGGACGCCTGCGGCCTGTGCCGCGAGTGCCGCCAGGTAAGCGGCGGAAACCACCCCGATTTTTATATCGTTGAACCGGCAGGAGCATCTATAAAGATAGAACAGGTCAGGGAAATTCAGCGCAAGGCTCCTTACCGCTCTTACCAGGGCGGCCGCAAAATTTTTCTGATCCGCCAGGCGGAGGCAATGACCGCAGAGGCCGCCAACTGTATATTGAAAACATTGGAGGAACCGCCCCAGGACACAGTGTTTATTTTGGTCTCAGCCCGGCCCCAGGTCCTTCTGCCGACAATCCTGTCCCGCTGCCAGACCATTTATTTTAAAGTCATGACTTTGCCTGAATTAATCCAGGGACTGGTTTCTATCAAAGGGGTGCCAGATGAAAAAGCCCGCTTATATGCCTCGCTGGCCGGCGGCAGTATGGGCAGGGCAATCTCTTTCGCAACCGGGTCCCTTCTGGCGGACAGGGACGCGGTTAACGCCCTGGCCGGGGCGCTTAGAAAAAGCGGTCCCCTTGAAGCCGTGGAGATGGCGGAAAAAGCTTCAGAAAGCAAATCAAAGGCGCACTTTACACTGGACACGCTGGCCTGTTGGTTCCGCGATCTGATGGTATGCCGGGAAGTTGGGGACGAAGGGTGTTTATTCAACACCGACATGGCGGATAACTTAAGAATGGAAGCGGGACGATATGATACTGCGCGCATTTTGGAAATAATAGAGGAAATCGAGTCAACAAAGAGAAAAATTGATGTTAACGCCAATACAAGGCTGGCCCTGGAGACGTTGTTTCTGCGGCTGTGCGGCG
>CAZPXL010000157.1:0-5284 GCA_964591005.1 uncultured Eubacteriales bacterium | reverse complement strand
AAATCTGCACCAGGGCGTCGGGCCTTGATTCAAATATCACGCCGATTACCCCGATGGGACAGGTGACTCTAAACAATTCCAGGCCATCATCCAATTCTGTTGAAAGGAGTGTCCTGCCGGCGGGGTCTTCCAGTCCGATCAGGCTCTGGATCCCTTCAACCACGTCAGCTATTTTGGTTTCATCGAACTTCAGCCTTTTCAACAGGGGCTCTGCCAGTTTTTCACTCTCGCTCCTGGCCAAATCCTCCCGGTTGGCCTTGATTATTTCTGCCTGGCGCTCGATCAAAGATTCGGCTATTTGTTTCAATGCCCTGTTTTTCTGTTCAGCGCTCATGGCTGCCAGTTCGATAGAGGCGTCCTTTACCTGGCGCGCAGATTCGTTAATACCCATAAGACATCTCCGCCTTTCCGTGATTTTCAGTATGCAAGAGTATGATCGCCGGCAGCCTGGCCGTCGTGTTTTCAACACATCTCGTTGACATGTTTATATTATTCTAAGCCTCTGCAGGTTAAATTTCAACTGCAGGTTAGGAGCCTTTTTCTATAAATTGTGTTTTCAAGGGTTCGCCAGATATTTATTATTGTACTCTTTCCTTATGCGGCAGGTGTGAATTTAACTTTTTGTCCCGCTGCCCCCTTGCAGGGAAACAGGACTCTTTTGAGAAGAAGGCAGGCCCAGCAGGTAAATAAGCAGGCCGCTCAGGGGCGCCAGGGAGGCTGCAGCAAACATTGTTCCAAAACCAAAATATTGCCCGACATAACCCATGACTGCAGGCCCCAGAAACTGGCCGCCGTCCACCGATGTTGAGAATATGCCGAGGGCGGTGGACCTGTTTTCTGGCAGTGCTCTTTCCACCACCGTGGCGTTCAAGGTGGGATAGAGCAGCCCGAAGCCCGCGGCATAAAAAAAGGCGCAAAAAGCCAGGCCCAGCGGCGTGTTGACCAGTGACAGGAGCATCGTCCCCAGGGAGGTTATAACCAGGCAAGGCAAAATTACAGCCTTCCTGCCAAATGAATCGGACAGTCCGCCGCCAGCCACTCTTACAACTATTATGGTAGCGGCAAATACAGAAAAATAAAGCCCCGAGTTATGGTAACCCCAGGTCAGGGTATGCAGCGGCAGAAAAGCGTTAATGGTGCCGTTGGCAAAAGTGCAGGCCCCGAATACAACCGTAGGCACCAGTACGTTCCGTTCTTTTAAAACCTCCAGGAAAGGTTTTGGCCGCTGGAGGTCTTTTTTCCGGGCCTGCTCATCTATGTTTATCAACAGTGCAATTACTAATAAAGCTGCCGCGGTTAAAAAAATCATTTGCCCGGAGAAACTGAAATACCTGCCCGCGGTTGTTCCCACCAGGGGGGCTATGCCCAGGGCGACGTAGGCGGAGGTGAAATATACCCCTGTCGCATGGGCCAGCCTTTCTCCTGGAACGGCGTCAGCCACCATGATCACGGCGGAAGTCATGAACATTGCCACGCCCATGCCGTGAAATATCCTGATCAAGGTCAGCAGGGCCCCGGAGGTGGTAGTAAGGTAAAGGGCCGGAGCTGCGGCAAAAATGACCGAGCCAAGCATCATCATGCTTTTCCCGGAATAAAATTTGAGTATTACTCCAACCACAGGACGCAGGAAAATAGAAGCGGCAAAGAACGCTCCAATGATTATACCTATCTCCGATTTGTTTTTGCCTATCCCCTCTAGATATACAGGCATAACAGGGATCAGGTAATAAAAAGAAAAACTAAAAATAAATGTGCTGATAAAACATATTACAAAGTTTTTTGTATATATACCCTTTTTACTCATTATTCATGTCCGGTATGTTAGTTAATCCTTTATAGCTTATTTTCAGCTGCATATTTAATATATAGAGAAAATAACCCCGGTACAAGCATTTTATGCCGTCCCGGGGGGTAACGGGCCATATAACCTGGATTGCGTCAGCTGCTGCGTGAGTATGTATAGATAAACCCGGCCGGGATGCAGCAACTGCTCAATTTTTATGGTGTTGTTATGGTAACTGAGGGACCGTAAGCACTATTTCCGGCTGCATCGTATGCCTCAACGCCAAAGGTATATGTCTTTTTAGATTTAAGGCCGGTAACCTTATACTGCAAGGTCGAACCGGTTACATTGTATGTTTTGCTGGCGTAGCCGGTTTGATAAATTTTATAAGATGCAATTCCAACATTATCTGCTGCGGCATCCCATTTTAGAGTTACACTGTTTTTTGTTACGATTAACGCGCTGATCGTGCTGTTGGCCGGCCAGGCCGGATCCTCAGTGTCAACAGGCGTTACAATTACCTCATTAACCGTGATTTCAACAGCAACCGTATTTGAATCCAGGCTGCCGTCGTTTGCCTTGTAAGAGAAAGCGTCGTCCCCGCTGTAACCCGCGGCCGGCGTGTAAGTAAACGATCCGCCAGCATTAAGCGATAAGGCGCCGTGGCCCGGGCCGCTCACCAGCACCGCTGACAGCGCATCCCCGTCAACATCAGTGTCATTGCCCAGTACGCCTGGTACTCCAACACTCAGTGGTGTGTCCTCATCGGTTGTATAACTGTTACCCACGGCCACAGGCGCGTCGTTTACAGCATTAACCGTGATGCTTACCGCAGCAGGATTCGAGTAGGCTTTAGCGTCGTAAGCCCGGTAGGTGAACGAGTCGGTGCCGCTGTAGTTCACTACAGGAGTATAAGAAAAAGAACCGTTGGAGTTTAGTGTTAAACTGCCGTGGCCAGGGCCGCTCACCAGTACCGCTGATAGTGTATCACCATCCGCGTCTGTATCATTGCCCAGCACACCGGGAGAAGCAACATTAAGAGACGTATCCTCATTGATTGAATAGCTGTCATTGTTGGCCACTGGAGCATTATTAGCCGGGGGTGGCTGCGCATAGGTAAGTGCGGCATATGCATCCACCAGGCCGTAACCATAATAATTATCCCTGCCTGTTGTCCCCAAATCCTTTGCCGTGGACTGCAGGGCGTTTCTTACTTCATCCGGCCCTGTGACGCCGTTCGAGATCAGCAGGGCGGCCACGCCGGACACGTGCGGAGCGGCCATGGAAGTCCCCTGGAAGAACCAGTAGCCGAAGTCACTGGTATTTTTGGAGGTCGGGTTAAAGGTGTTCTGCAGGACGCCGTCGCTGTAACCGTCGCCGTTCTGGTCCACGTTAACGTCCCCGCCCGGGGCGACCAGGTCCAGGGCAGATCCGTAGTTCGAATAATAAGAGAGAGTGTTATCATAACGGGTCGCGCCGACGGCGATGACATAAGCATCGTAGGCGGCCGGGTAACTGACCGTCCCCGTGCCGTCATTTCCCGCCGCGGCTATGATTGTAACCCCTTTGCCGTAAGCGTATCGGAGAGCGTCTTCCAGCGTCGATGAACCGCTGGCGCCTCCCAGGCTCAGGTTGATCACATCAGCGCCGTTGTCAGCGGCAAATTTAATACCGCTGGCGATAGCATCATATGTGCCGCTGCCGCTCTTGTTTAATACTTTTACGGGCATTATGGCTGCATTGAAGGCTACGCCGGCCGTGCCAGTTCCGTTATTTGTACTCTGGGCAATAGTCCCCGCCACGTGGGTGCCGTGGCTGTTGTCGTCATTGGGATGGCTGTCGTTGTTCACATAATCGAAGCCGGCCACAAAAACTGTGTTGGCCAGATCGGGCGCCTTTACATATTTGCCGTAATTTTCATAAGCCACGCCGGTGTCCACCACCGCCACCACAACAGCGGGGCTGCCGGTTTGCCTGTCCCAGGCTGACTCCGCCTCAATTCTGCCCATGTGCCATTGGTATTTGTATAGAGAATCATTTGGTACCATAAAAGTGTGCGCTATGTAATTCCGCTCCGCATATTCCACCGCGGGGAGCTTATTGTATGTTTCGATCATTTCATCAAGTTTATTTTCCGGGACCTTCAGCCGGAAAACACCGCTGTAAGTACGGTGGGCTTCAGCTATGCCAAGGCCATGGTTGATCTTGTCAATTTCCTCATTTTTTACAGTCGGCTTGAACTTGACCAGTATTTCATCCTGTACAAAAATGTCCCCGGAATGTCCGGCCTGTTTGTATTCATGGAGCTGGGCCGGCGCCGCGCTCGACGCCACCACAAATATAAACAGCGCTGCCAACAAGGATACCAATACTAGAGGCAAACGGTATCTGTGAGACAATTCAGCACCTCCTGGAATTCAAATTTTTATTTGTTATAATTGGAACCAAACCACAGTGTCCAGTCCAGGATTCACCTCCAATAAGAAATTTAATCAGTAATTAATCGGTTGACTCCTTATCTTTCTGAATTAAATTTTACCATAAACCCAGACAATATTCTCCATATTAAACAAGCTATCAGTGATTTTTTTATCAAGTAATGGAGTTTTGATTATTGTTCACATTAGCTTTAACATGATAGAATCAAAACCAGGTTAACATTTTTATTATCAACTGATAAAAGAAGGTAAGAAAAATGAACAAGACCTTAATTTATGTATTTGAAAGCCGCCCCCAGTTCATTATTCTGTCAGTTGCATGTGTACTGGCCGCCGCAGGCGCGGCATACTGGAAGGCAGGAAGCATCAACCTGGTTTACCTGGCGCTGGCCCTGATTGGAGCCATGTCAGCCCACGCTTCAGTCAACATACTGAACGATTACAGTGATTATAACAGCGGGCTGGATGATATGACTCCAAAAACCCCTTTTAGCGGCGGCAGCGGCATCTTGCCTAAAAAACTGATGACGCCAAGGGCAGCCCTTTACTACGGACTGGCCACCTTGATCGTCACTGTGCTCATCGGTTTGTACCTGGTATACGCCCGGGGCTGGCAGTTGCTGTTGATCGGTATTCCAGGAATATTTCTGATAGTTTTATATACAGACTACATCACCCGCTCACCCATGCTCTGCCTGCTGGCTCCCGGGCTGGGGTTCGGGCCCTGTATGGTACTGGGCACATATTATGTACTGCAGGGGTATTATGACTTGACCGCCCTGGCTGTATCCCTTATTCCGTTCTTCTTTGTGTGCAACCTGCTCCTGCTAAATCAATTTCCGGACATTGAAGCAGACCGCGCCGTGGGGCGACGGCACCTGCTGACTTTGTTGGAGCCGAGGATAAACACGTACATTTACGCAGTTTTAATCACCGGGGCATTTTTAGTGCTGATCGTCAGTGTCTATTTGAAATTACTGCCGCTGTTAACCCTGATCGGGTTGATCAGCCTGCCCCTGGCGGTAGCCACCATCGCCGGCGTGATTAAGAACTGCGAAAACAT
>CAZPXL010000156.1:0-5330 GCA_964591005.1 uncultured Eubacteriales bacterium | reverse complement strand
GACAAGTACGGAGAGGCCCTCCCGCAGGGCGTCAGACGCCTCTATCTGAAAATCGTCCAGGGTCATCCTGCCAGGCGGGGGAGGCGTTATTTCTTTTTTACGAGGCGGGCTTTTTTTAGCCCGGTTCACTTCATCCGGAACATGTTCCTGCGGGCGGGCATGTCCCTGGGCAGTACCCCACCCTGATATAATAGCAGGAATAGAATCCCGCAGTTTTTCCAGGTCACTGCGCCTGAACAGGCTTAATGTATCGCGTCCGTTGATTTTTTGAAGTGGAACGGGGGCTAGCCTTCGTTCTTCAACCAGGCGGTTAACCTGGCCCGGGGTTATACCCAGCAGGGCCGCGGCTTCAGACAACCTGAGCTTTTCATGCGTTCTCGCTATTCTGCGGAGCCTGTCCCTGTCTCTTTTTAAGTCTTCCATGTCGGAGCGCCAAAAACGTTTTCTTTCATCAAGCAAAAAGCACTCCAGCTCTCCGGAATACACCAGATCTGCCATCGTCTCCCGGTCCAAACCAAGGGTGGCGGCAGCTTCATTTTCTCCCAGGGAGTGTTCTTTAAGAAAAGCGGGGGCGCTTACCGCATGGGGCGGGGCAAAATAGCGTCCTGAGATATCCCCGAGCTGTTCCACAAGAGCTTCACCGGGAAACTCCCGGCGCAGGCAAAAGTATTCTTTACCCTCAAATTCGGCTTTTAGCGCGTAACTGTCTGATATATGGGCAAATTCATCATCATTCAGCCCCAGCACTTCAGGAACAAAAAAAGGTTGGGTCAGGGAATCCAATGTTTCCCGCGCCGTCTTTAACCTCTGGCGCTTAGCCAGCTCATTCCTTCCGTCTTCTGATTCTGAGGTTGTAATGAGTCCTTTCGGCAGCTTGATAAAAGGTTCCTTATCGATCCCCGTGGAAAGTTTTGAGATGATTTCTTTGTGGCCGCTGAAAAGTCTCAGCAAATCCGCCTGGCGTCGGGGTTTCTCACCGATGTAACGCAAAAGGCTTTCCCAGGCGCCGTTACTGTCGGGAACTGTATAATACCCGTCAGGCAGCTGGCAGAGGCTGCGCCAGACCTGGCGCCTGATATCTTCAAAACCGGTTGCGGCGATAATTCCTTCGCGGGTGCGGGGCTTGCCGTCACTCAGCAGGCTGTTGATGCTTTTGATCTGCGCGTCAGATTGTCCGCCGCTGGAGAAAGCGCCTTGTGACTGCTCGTATTTTCTCAGGACTTTCAATACTTTGGGGAGGTCGCCCCGCATTTCTCCCCGGCCGGCATGCCAGGTGGCGCCGCCGTTTGGGGAAAGAGCGGTTTTTGCGCCGATCATCCAACCAGCCCGGGTTTTCAAACGCCCGATGAGGATCTCTTCTTTTTCAATCATGGAAGAGAGCGCGCCGGCCAGGGAATCATAATCGCAATCACACTGGGAGTATACCGCTTCCAGGGGCAGGGGTTCCCGTCCCCTTAAAAGTGATAAAATACGCTCTCTCGCCTGTTTTGTTTTCGGGTTCGCCAAGATAAACGACACCTCTGGTTAAGATAAACTAATTTCATTAGTAGTCTAGCATATCCTGTCCAAAAATAACAATAAAAAACAGATAGCCATGAATTTGGCCATCTGTTTCAAGTCTGCTGTATTGAATTAAAGTATTATTAAATAAAGCAGAAACCGATCCCAAGGATAAGGAGAATCAGGATCAAGAAGAGGATAAAAGCCCAGTTGTTGCCAAAACCACCGCAGCCGGCTCCTTCAATTTTTACGCTATCCATATTTCTTAACCTCCCAAATTATTAGATTGTCTTAAATGAAAAACATGCCGAATCCAAAGACAAGAAGAATCAGGATCAGGAAGAGGATAAAAGCCCAGTTGTTGCCAAAGCCCGCAGTTGCCCCTTCAGCCTTTGTTTCCATAATATAACCTCCCAAATCATTATTTTTAGCAGTATGCGTAACCGCCAAAGCTATAAAAGATAGCTGAAAAAATTTATTGTTGCATCTTTACCCCATAATATGAGTTAAGAAAAAAAATGGTTACTTATAGCGCCCCTAAATAAAATTTTTCAAAAAAATCAGCCATGCCTTTAACCAAAGACATGGCTGCCGATTACAACTACCCTGGGTATTCTGTCAAGCCAATCGCTTTCTGCCCTGGCGGGGTTATAAAAAAACAGGCATCCGTTTGTAGGATCCATGCCGCCCAGGGCCAGTTCCGCGGCCAACAAAGAATTATCAGACGGTGGAAGGTCAATTGAGCCGTCTGTTACCGGAGAAAACTGGTCTTTTTCATAAATTACTTTAATAACTGTCTTTGGGAACCGGGGATCTCTGAGGCGGTTGAGTACTACCGCTCCTACCGCCACCTGCCCTATTAATGTTTCCCCCCTTGCTTCAGCGTTAATTAATTTTGCCAGCAGCATATATTCTTCCCTGGTAATGCTCAAACCCCTTGCAGAGGAAATGTAATGTGATTTAATATATGTTGACTCCGAACCCTCAGAAGGCAAAGGCGGCATTGTCACCATAATCGAAAGGCTTATCATAAACCCTGCGATTATTTTTTTAAAGTTCATAATGTTATTTTTCTCTCAAAATTTTTTTTTAATCAAACAATAATTACATGGGATCCTAATAAATTATTAAAAAAACATTAAAAATAATCTTTTTTATGGTATTTTAATTAAAGATTTATATAATAATTTTAAAAAAACTTCTTTTAATAAACCATAAAGCTTAAGGTGGATTAAAATGCTCAGGGTTTCAGGCCTAAAATTATCTATCGAAGATGATAATTCAAAACTGGTAAGTGTATTATTAAAAAAACTCAGGATAAAACGGGAAGATATTCTTGAGTATAATATTTTTAAACAGTCTGTCGACGCCAGGCATAGGGACGACATGATTTTTTTTAATTACACAGTTGATGTTGCGTTAAAAAACGAGGAAACAATATTAAAAGGCTTTAAAGGCCGGGGCGTGGATATCACGCCGGATATGGATTATGTTTATGTCCGCCGCGGCTATGAAGTGATAAAATACAGGCCGGTAATTGTGGGCAGCGGCCCGGCAGGCATTTTTGCCGGTATTGTACTTGCCGAAATGGGTTACAGGCCGCTGTTGCTGGAAAGAGGCTCGGAAGTTGACACGCGGGTTAAAGCAGTCCACAAGTTTATGAAAAAAGGCGAGCTTGATACCGAGTGCAATATCCAGTTTGGCGAAGGCGGCGCGGGCACCTTCTCCGACGGTAAGCTTACCACATTAATCAGGGACGTCAGGTGCAGGAAGGTGCTGGAGGAAATGGTCCGGGCCGGTGCGCCGGAGGAAATATTATATCTCAACAAGCCTCATGTCGGCACCGACAATCTCAGGACCGTTGTAAAAAATCTCCGCAAAAAAATCGAAAACCTTGGGGGGGAGTTCAGGTTTAACAGCAAGGTTACCGATATCATCATTAATGCCAATAGGGTGGAAGGCATTGAGGTAAACGGCAATGAAAAGATCCCCGCCGAAGTCCTTTTAATGGCCCCGGGACACAGCGCCAGGGATACTTTTGAGATGCTTTATAAAAGAAATGTGAACATGTCGCCGAAACCTTTCTCGATCGGGGTCAGGATTGAGCACCGGCAAGAGCTTATTGATCAAGCCCAGTATAAAAGGTTTGCCGGCCATAAAAAACTGGGGCCGGCCGATTACAAACTGGCCTATCACGCTTCAAACGGCAGGTCCGCCTATACTTTCTGCATGTGCCCCGGCGGAGAGGTGGTGCCGGCTACTTCGGAAGCAGGCTGTGTTGTTACCAACGGCATGAGCCTGTATGCCCGCAGCTCGCCAAACGCCAACAGCGCCCTGCTGGTGGGCGTGGACCCGGGTGATTTCGGCAGCAGCCACCCCCTGGCGGGGGTGGAATTCCAGAGGAGATGGGAGCGGTTGGCTTTTGATCTGGGCGGAGCCAATTACAATGCTCCCGCGCAGCTTGTCGGTGATTTCCTTGCCGGCAGGGTTTCAACAGAGCTCGGGAGTGTGACCCCGTCATATCAAAAAGCGGTTGTGCTGACCGACCTTAAAGAGTGCCTGCCTCCATACGTGACTGAAACATTGAGAGAAGCCCTTCCCGAAATGGATAAAAAGCTAAGGGGTTTTGCCACGCCTGACGCTGTTATGACCGGGGTGGAAACAAGGTCGTCTTCTCCGGTAAGAATTATCAGGAGGGATAATTTTGAAGCTGGAGTAGAGGGTCTCTACCCGGCGGGGGAAGGGGCAGGTTACGCCGGTGGTATTGTTTCGTCGGCGGTGGACGGCATCAGGGTGGCTGAAGCCATCGCGTCAAGGTACAGCCCTTTGGAATAAATGTTAGAATTCAAGCCATTGAGGAGTTTTACACATGCAGGGAAGATCTAAAGTCAGGGTGGCGGTAATCGGCGGCGGCGCCGCGGGAATTGTGGCGGCTATTGCCGCGTCGTATAAAGGTGCGGACGTCACTATTATGGAGAAAAACGCCAGGATCGGCAAAAAAATACTGGCCACGGGTAACGGCAGGTGCAACCTGACCAATATAAATCTCAGCACGGCAAACTACCATGGGCATGATCCCGCGTTTGTCCAAAGCGCCCTGGCGAAATTTGATGTTAAAGAAACCATTGGTTTTTTCGAACGACTTGGCGTGGCCCACAAGGTTGAAGAGGGGGGGAAGGTCTTTCCCGTTTCCAACCAGGCTTCGAGCGTACTTGACGTTTTGAGGTACGAGCTTGACAATGCCGGAGTAAAGGTCTTATGTGAAGCCGCGGTCAGCGATATAAGAAAAAAAGATAATGGATTTAAAATAGTACTTCAGAACGGGGGGGAGTTCAAGGCTGACCGGGTCATACTGGCCGCCGGCGGCAAAGCAGCCCCCAACCTTGGTTCAAACGGGAGCGGCTTTACTCTGGCTAAAAGCCTTGGCCACAGTATTGTTGAACCATTTCCAGCCCTGGTCCAGTTAAAGCTGTCATCAACATTCTTAAAACAGATCCAGGGTGTCAAGTTTGTTGGCGATGCTGAGATAGTTGTTAATAACAAAACCGTTCAAAAAGCTTCAGGGGAAATATTGTTTACCGAGTACGGCGCGTCCGGTCCCCCGGTGCTGGCCCTTAGCCGTAAAGCCGGGGAGTACCTTCAAAAAGGTGAGACAGTCTGGCTGAAGCTGGTTCTGATAAACACATGGGGCGG
Source organism: uncultured Eubacteriales bacterium (assembly GCA_964591005.1). GTDB lineage: Bacteria > Bacillota > Desulfotomaculia > Desulfotomaculales > Pelotomaculaceae > Syntrophopropionicum. Next base: position 137 of record CAZPXL010000156.1, on the reverse strand, counting down.
GGATGAGCTGGAACGCTATTTAATAAAACGTTTTAACAACGGCCCTGAAAAAGAACTATCATTCAGTTTTGTGGGTTACATTAATAAAAGGCTGGTACCGGTAATTTTAAAAGAAGCCGGAATTCAAGACATCAGAA
>CAZPXL010000155.1:0-5346 GCA_964591005.1 uncultured Eubacteriales bacterium | reverse complement strand
ATGCAATAACTCAACTATTACCGAATCGTTTACCTAGCACTGTCGAACCCGGGATTCCCTGTCGACCGGATTTGAGACATTGTATAAGAACGATGCTTACTGGACATGTTATCAAGCATGGTCATTATTTTTTTACACGGGGCATGAAGTAAAATTGTCAATAAACTTTATGATATCCGCTTCGTCCATTGCATTTAAAAGTTTTATGCCACCATATAAGTTGAGTGCCTTCATCAATGGACGAAATCTATGGCGGTTTATAAGCTTTTTGTCGCCTTTATATGATTCGTGGAGTTTTCTTATGATAGCGCAGAAAACATTAATACACTGCGATGTTGTTGGACGCTCGATAATGCTGGCTCTAACATCCGTATCGTGCAATAAGCATTTTAAAGATTCCTCAAGCGGTATGTCCTTTACGCGATTGCATAAAGTAGCCTGCCACCAGAGGCGTGAAGCAGCATTGTCACGTTCGATGCCACGCTTATCTTTTGCAAAAAAATGTGTTGCAATGTATTTAATTGCGTCTTCGTCATTTCCTGGTATGCTCCAGCGTAACCTCGTGTATTCTAATAAATGGGAATGCGTCAAATAAGACCACAATCTTTCATCTCTCGCCAAGTAAGGTGATAGTCCCCCAAGTGCTTCCAGCATTATCTTACAGTTTGTGATTTCGCTAATATTATCGTTGTTGGGCACCAGTGCATGCCAAATCATCTCATCTAGATGAAATTCGCACTCAAAGTAATTGCTATCGTCTTCAACAATGTGGTTGAATTTACCCTTCCTATAAAGATCGAGATTATCTTCAATGCTGCTTCGTAGCCCGCTAAGTACGGAAGCTTTAAACATGCGCAGTTTCATTAATCAGCTCCTTTCTTGAATAAATGAGTATCCAGCTTTGCTAGAGGATAACGCATTAGCTTCTCAGCAATTAAATAAGAATCCATATGCTTTGCATAAATATCAATCGAATTATTGTGCGCAGAATGCTTAATAACATTTGCCCATTTATATTCATCATAAATAGAATCTGAATTTCTGAGTTTTTCAATAGCTTGCATAGCGGCCGCAAAATATATTGAGTTTATCAATACAGCGCGATTACCCATGTCATTTCTGGCGTTGTCAATAGACTCCTTCATTTCAGGGCTAACTTCTATTTGAACATGGTCCTGCTCAAAGCTTAATCGCCATTCCCCATCACTCAATGATTCTTTCTTTACTAAATCAAATACTGAAGATACCGGTTTAAATAAGTCTCTGTCAAAGTAAAACACTTCAGTTTCATCCTGTGCAATTATATCGCCCCTGTGATATTGAATAGGAGCAGTTCCAAAATCTGGATGGATTTCACTCGAAGAAAGTTTATAATCCATCGTCATATATATATAAGAACGAATCTGAACCTCACCTTTAAATAGCCCATCATCAAAATCTTTAATAACACGCTTCTCAAATGATGGTAGCGAAATACTAAAATATGTATCGCGACATGCCAGTACGGAAACATAAACAGCAATCTTTTTATCAATTAGATCTAATATGTCTTTTGATGACAAAGCGTATGATATTTCAACACTAATTTTTTTGTCTTCAATTATAAAATCAGCTGTTGATTGAAACTCTTTATCTACAAAGTCATCGCTATAGGGGCGTAATACTGGATAAGGAAATGCCTTCTGTTTGTCAAATTTCATTTGCCATCACCTTTAATGCTCCATTAAAGTTCTCATAGAGATCAATGTTTAGTGTAATCCGCACACCTTCAATAACATCAACAATAACTGATCCGTCTTTCAATTCGCCCACATCGGTATTAACTATTACTGTATTATAGTCGTTATCAGCGCCAGCTTCCATTAAGCTAATAGACACAGCACCTGAGGTAGTAGGGGTAACCGATATCCTTCTTTTCTTTGGTCCGGTCATAATTGCCCGTACGTTCGTTAACGCAATTTGATTTTTCGGGTTACCACCACCGCCTGAACCACCATCAGCTACACCCTTGATACCGTTATTGCCACCACCGCCACCGTTGCCACCACCGCCACCACCACCTTCACCGCCTTCATCTTCGCCTTTTTCGCCATCAGCACCATTATTATCCTTGGGTTGAGAATTTGGCTTAATCGGTTTTGCGCGAAATATTAGTCGGCCAAATGGGTTGGTTTCTTCTGTGCCGTCTCCTGTACCTTCGCCACCTTCATCTCCAAAATAATCTTTCAATTCATCTATTGGTGTAACTTCAGAAACAGGATCCTTTGCATGTATCTTCAGCATTTCCCTTATCCACGTGGCGATGTCAGATAATGATTTCTTGCCTTTTTTCTGTTCGTCTTTTGTCGGCAATAAGTTGGGTTCAAAATTATCGTGCCTTGGAGGCTCCATTAATCGTAATAACCTGTTGCCTTTTTCACTTTGGCACTGGAAAACAGCAACAAATTCCTTGAAATCAGGAAACGCCTTCAGGCGGTTAATACAATCAGATATAAACATGCCATTCCTAAGGGCACATACTTTTTTAGGTAGCCCTTCTCCAACTCTAATCCGAAGTTGGCAAAGTCCCAGATGGTTGTGCTCCTTATGCTCAACGATAACATCAGGATTGGATTGCAATGTCAGATAGTATTGCAATGCGTTATCGAATTGTTCCGGTTCATTACTAAGATTAGGATCATTGACCAATTTCCGCCTGTCCGGGTCTGCAAAAAAATCTGCTAAAGTCTTACTATTAAGTACGTGTATGTCATCAACTTCAACAACTAAACGGTCTTCTGAAATTGCAGAAAAGTAATTTTCTGCTGCTGAGATAGCAAGATATTCTTGCCAGTTGGCAACGTTGTTGAAGCAGAGAATTGATATTTTCGTTCCTTTGCGTGCAGGATATTCACTTTTACTTGTCGCCCTCAAAATCCAATCAGGTAATGTTAAATCATCTACTACAGGTTGGCACTTATTCTTTTTGCCCCAATAACCGATCCCTTCTTTCCTTTCTTCACCTACATCATGAGACATCAAAAGTGACTTGCCTTGCGTAAGCTGGTGGAACACCCCTTCCTCATCTTTATAGATTGTTGAAACAAAAATTGTTCGCAGTTCGGACGTGGCATATGGGGCAAATTTACCTATACCGTAAGATCCTGAAGCAGTTTCACTATCTTTTTTACTTTGACCTTCTGCTTTAATGAAAGCATAAAATGGGGTCCCGTTCCTTGATGGTCCCCTCATGCCATGTGTATTAAAGTCAGAAACTTCGAGTACCGTGATCTTTCTGCTGTTCAGCTTCTCGATAGCGTTCATAAAAAATATTTTTGCTTTTTCACTTTCAGTTTCCGCAGAAACAAGGCATTGTCGCATGTTATCCAAAAGTTCATTTAAATGAGGGACAGTTGACGTAGCAACTTCGGTCATTTTAAAGCGTACTATAATTTTCCCATCATCTCTTGCATCAATTGCATTTTGAATAACTTCACGCGCAAGATGCAACAAAGGGTTGCCACGAAAGTGTTCTATCCCAGAAACATTGAAGCCGTCCCAACGATCTGATTCATACTTCGAATGGTGCCATCCAATAGTCATACTAGTTCTCCAAATTGAATTTTTCTTTCACAGCGACAGCAATAAGTTCAGCAATTGGAACAGACACAGAATTGCCTATTTGGACATATCTTTTTGCCCTTGGAACATCATCGGGAAAGGAAAAGTTTGCTGGAAATCCCTGTATTTTTAAACATTCATACTCAGTAAGCTTTCTAAGACCCTTAGAGTCATGAATAAAAGGTACGTTATGTCCACCCAATCCCATATTTGCAGTAAGGGTTGGACATTCATCAGGTGATTTTACTCTAACTAAAAATTTCCTCAGTTGGTATATACAATTTTTGTCTTCAATCTTATCGCTAATCATTTTGTAATACTTATTTTCATCGTTTAAATAATATGAATCGTCGTCAACAGCACCCTCAAAATTTATGTATTCTGCTAATCGCTTTTCACTATTATTTTTTTGTTTAGGAAAATTAAATTTGCCATTGCTAAATCTGTCCGTTGAAAGAGCAACCATAAATAATCGATTGCGTTTTTGCGGTAACGGCGTCAATTGAAAAGTATCAAGCTCAGCATAATTTGTTTCCCTAAACCAATACCCTGCCTTTTTAATCTCCTTGCTGATTTCAATGAACCATCCACCACCATTACCGTGCCTTAAGTGTGGCGAGTTTTCTAGAACGATTATCGGTGGTTTTCTATCCTTGAATTCTTTTATTATACGTATAACCTCATAAAAAAGCATACCGCGTGGATCATCAAAACCTTTTCTATCTCCAGCTTGAGAAAAACTCTGACATGGAAACCCCGCATGCAAAACATCCACAGGCTCAAGATTATTTTTTGAAACTGATACAGTTTTGATATCATGAATGATCAAGCGAACATTGCTAATATTATGTTCATAAGTTTTTCCTGCGAACACATCTTTTTCAACCGCCCAAATTGTTTTTATACCTTCTTTTTCGAATCCGAGACAAAAGCCACCTATGCCTGAAAAAAGTGCCCCCGCCTTATAACGATAGTGGTCCATTTATCGCCCCAAATGTTTATTTAAATTATAATTTAAAATCAATTTCTTCATCTGTACTGTTATTATCGAATTTTTTCTTGATATTTTTTACTTCATTTTCTAAAACTGAAAAAATTTTTTTTGCATCTACTTCTGTATAATTATAATTTGTTTTATTTGCTAAATTACCAATTAATCGCAAATCTTTGATAGCTTTTGTTACTCTTTTTTGAGCTAATTCAACAAATTTATCACGATTTCGTGACATATCTTCCTCCATTTTTTTAAAATTTATACGATATTATTTTTATTATTTCAATTAAATACTTATAATATACCAGTATATATCAACATTATTAGCAATATTATAATCATTTATTCCATAACATTTTTAAAACAATAAATACAATTACCGTTACTTACAAGCTAAATTCGTCACTTTTTCCTTGCGCCACTTTAGCTGATTAATCAGTTGGTGTATGGCCTTGTTGCATGATGACTCTGGCTACGAATCTAGCCGAAATTTCTTCCTTCTTCACACTAGCCCTGCTTGCTTTTCTATTCGGCGTCGTCTTGGACCTCGACTTGGGCCTATTCATGAGTTTTGTCCGTTATCCAGAAACACACGGAGAACTAGCCTCACTCTTCGTAAAGCAGTGGGAACAAGTCTTGAAATATGAGTCTCCCTCCGCCCTTTCCTACATATATCGATGCTACCTGATGATGTGGAATGAATATTACATCTTTTGAAAAGCTTTTCAACCTTTCCCGCCCCTGATAAGTCA
>CAZPXL010000154.1:0-5353 GCA_964591005.1 uncultured Eubacteriales bacterium | reverse complement strand
AAAGAGACTTTTCAGCCGAGGGAGCCCGGGAAAGTATATATATATGTGTGCGGCCCGACCACTTATAATTATATCCATCTGGGAAACGCACGTGCGTTTATGGTCTTTGATACAGTACGGCGGTATTTTGTTTACAAGGGCTATGACGTTACATACATTCAGAACTTCACCGACGTTGACGACAAGATTATTAACCGGGCGGCGGAGGAGGGAAAGGACCCCCTCGTGCTGGCCCGTAATTATATAAATGAATATTTTAAAGACGCCGACGCCCTGAACATCCGCCGCGCGGACAGGCATCCCAAGGTTACGGAACACATCAATGAGATCATCAGCATGGTGGAAAAACTTGTTGAAAACGGATCCGCTTATGTTGCGGATGGAGATGTTTATTTTGAAGTGAGGAAGTTTGCCGGTTACGGCAAGCTGTCCGGACGCTCCCTGGACGACATGCGGGCCGGCGCGCGGGTAGAGGTGGACGCCAGGAAACGCGATCCCCTCGACTTTGTCCTCTGGAAAGCGGCGAAGCCCGGTGAGCCCAGCTGGGAAAGCCCGTGGGGTTCCGGCCGGCCGGGCTGGCATATTGAATGTTCGGCCATGTCGCTGAAATATCTTGGAACAAACTTTGACATCCACGGCGGGGGCCTGGACCTGGTCTTCCCGCACCATGAAAATGAGATAGCCCAGAGCGAGGCCGCCACCGGTGAACAGTTTGTCCGCTACTGGGCGCATAACGGGTTTATTACCGTAAACGCGGAAAAAATGTCTAAATCACTGGGCAACTTTTTCCTGGTAAGAGACATCCTGGCCAAGTTCCCCCCGGAGACAGTACGGTTCTTTCTTTTATCCACCCACTACCGCAGCCCTCTTGATTTTGACGATGATAAGCTGGCTGCTGCCGGCCGCGGGCTGGAGAGGATCAAGACCAGCATTCGCCTCCTTTCAGAAGCCATGGTAAAACCCATCCGGGAAAATGCAGAAACTTTAATTGCCGGTTCAGTTATAAATAAGAACCAGACATTTGAAATGCGTCTTGATGAACTTAAGGACTCGTTTGAAGCAGCTATGGACGATGATTTCAACACAGCCCTGGCCACCGGCATAAATTTTGACCTGGCCAGGGAGGTCAACACAGCTGTACAGCGCCTTGGAGAAACGGTATCGGAGGCCGACAGGGCAGTCTTCCAAAAAGCTATGGATATGTTTCAAATGTTTAATGAAGTACTGGGTATTTTCAAGGTTGACGGCAGCGGTGTGATGCTGCTTGACGGCGCTGCCGGGGATGGTTCGGACCTGGCCGAGGGGTTGATTAACCTTGTTATAGAAGTCCGGCAGGAAGCCCGGAAGAAAAAGGACTGGGGGACTGCCGACCGGATCAGGGACGGGTTGAAGGAACTGGGTATTATACTGGAAGACACACCGCAGGGAGTCCGTTGGAAAAAGCAGGGATAAGATTGCACTTAGATTTAAAACGTAATAATATCGATCGCCCGGAAGACCTGCCTGTGCTGGTCCTGGCCTACGTTGGGGACGCCGTGTACGAGCTCGCGGTACGGGAGCACCTGGTCGGTGCCGGGCTGGCAAAAGTAAACCGCCTGCACAGTGAGACAGTAAAATATGTCAACGCCGGCGCCCAGGCCGGAGCCCTGCACGCGCTGGAAGGGATGCTTACCGTGGATGAGGCGGCGGTGGTCCGGCGGGGCCGCAACGCCAAGTCGCCCCACATCCCGCGGAGCGCCGGGATGATCGAGTACAGGCGCAGCACCGCGCTGGAGTGTTTGATCGGCTACCTCTATCTCAAGGAGGAAAGTACCCGGCTGGCCGAGATAATAACAGCAGTCCTGGAAGCGATAAAAGAAGAAAAAGAATAAAACGTTTTCACAAGATTAACAGGATTTAATTGATTTACAGGATTAATTATTTTTATTTATGATTTAATAACATTAATGTGCCATCATTTAATTACTCGCCAGCAATCATGCATCCTGTAAATCTTGATAATCTTGTAAATCCTGTGATATTAAATTTTTGAGGTGTTGGTATGGGAGCTAAAAAGCTTAAAGTCGCTCTTTTAAGATACACTCCGGATCCCCAGGAGGCGGTGGCCATGGGGGCAAAGCTTTGCTATTCCACAGCGGGTATCGAAGAACTTAAGCAAGGTATTGAGGCCAGAAGCCAGGATGCTTTCCTGGAACGGCTGATGGAATTTGGGCACCTTTCCCCCATCGAGCATGCCAGTTTTACTTTCGGCATTGAAGGTGTCTCCCGAAGCTTGCTGGCCCAGATAACCAGGCATCGCATCGCCAGTTTCAGTGTCAAGTCCCAGCGTTATGTGTCTGAAGCCAGCGCGGCAAAAGAAGAAGGCGTTTTTGGTTATATCATCCCGCCGCGCATAGAGTCTTTAGGCCCTGACGCTGTTAAAGAATTCGAAAGCCAGATGAGCCAGATCCAGAAATGGTATGACGGCTGGGTGGAAAAGCTGGGGAACAGCGGGGAATCTACAAATGAGGACGCCCGGTTTGTCCTGCCCAACGCCGCGGAAACCAAGATGATGGTTACTATGAACGCCCGGGAACTGCTCCACTTTTTCAACCTGCGCTGCTGTAACCGGGCCCAGTGGGAGATCCGGGCCCTGGCTTCTGAAATGCTCCGGCTGGTTAGAGAGGCGGCCCCGGTAATGTTCAGGGACGCCGGTCCGGGCTGCCTGAAAGGCCCCTGCCCGGAAGGGAAAATGAGCTGCGGCAAAATTAACGAGGTCAGGGAAAAGTATAAGAGCCTATAAAAAACAATTTCACAGGATTAACAAGATTGGCAAGATTAACAGGATTTATTTAAAGGATTAATATTAATATTAATATTTAAATTAGTACAACTCAGTCTTGCCAAAAATTCAAAATTAAGTTCTTTATGTAATTTTTAATCTTGTTAATCCTTAAAATCTTGTAAATCTTGTAAATCTTGTGATAATGATTTATTTGTTGTAAATTCTGTGATAATAGTGTTTAAATAGTATTCAAAGGAGAGTGCCAAACTGGACGATATTATTGCCGGCCGCAATCCTGTAAAGGAAGCCCTGTGGTCAGGCCGGCCGATCAACAAGATCATGATTGCGGAGGGTGTTTTAACCGGGCCCCTGCAGGAAATATTCAGTACTGCCAGGGACAGGAAAATCCCCGTGCAGAAATTAGACCGCCAGCGCCTGGATAAGTTCGCGTCCGGAGTCGCCCACCAGGGTGTCGTGGCTTTCCTGGCCGCCAAAGAATACGTGGATGTCGACGATATCCTGGCGGGTGTCGGCGAAGGCGAGGAGCCTTTCCTGATCATACTGGATGAAATCAGCGACCCGCACAACCTGGGCGCGATTCTGCGCACCGCTGACGCCGCGGGGGCGCACGGGGTGGTTATACCGCGCCGCCGCTCGGCCCCGCTGACTCCCACGGTGGCCAAGTCGTCAGCAGGCGCTATAGAGTACGTAAAAGTGGCCAGGGTGGCCAACCTGCCCCAGACCATTGAGGAACTCAAAAAAAAGGGCCTTTGGATTGTGGGAGCTGAAGCAGACGGCGAGGACGTCTACTGGGACGCCAGGCTCGACGGCCCTATGGCGCTGGTGATCGGCGGAGAAGGCAAAGGCCTCGGGCGCCTGGTTAGAGAGCGCTGTGACAGCCTGGTGCGCCTGCCCATGGCCGGGCGGGTAAACTCCCTTAACGCCTCGGTTGCCGCCGCCCTGCTGGTTTACGAAGCACTTCGGCAGAGAAGAAAGGCTTTTGTTCATGAAGGAGTTTCTCGTAGTTGACGGCTACAACATTATTTTCGCCTGGCCCGGGTTTGAAAAGTTCAAGGAGTCAGGCTTAGAACATGCCAGGTTTAAGCTGGTTTCCATACTGGCCAATTACGCCCACCTGTCCGGCCAAAAAATATACGTGGTTTTTGACGCTCACCAGGTGAAAAACTCAATTGAAAGAACAGAAACAGTTGACACCGTCGAGGTTATATATACCGTGCAGGGTGAAACGGCCGACGCTTATATAGAAAGCCTGGTGGGAAGGTTATTAAATGAAGGAATCGTTTACGTGGCCACATCCGACTGGGCCGAACAGGGAATTGTATTTGGCCGGGGCGCGTACCGCCTGACGCCGGTCGAACTGCTCTGCGAGGTAAACAGGACCAAGCAGGAAAGCGAGAGGCATTATGTTAAAGGTGTACCTTCTGACAGCTACCTGGAGAATTTTCTTCTGGAAAAAGTAAGGTCTAAATTAGAAAGACTGCGTCGACAAAAAAAATAGACTTTGCAAGGACCGGACTGAATTATACCTTGACGAGCTATCACCCCTTCGTTATAATAAGTTTGGAAACTTACCGGCAACTTTGAATCATGCCTTACCTTAGAAAGAAAAGTTACGTGGATTTTACCAGGACTTAGAATCAGAAAAGGGAAAGGTTTTTTGTTTTTCCTGAAGGAAAAATGTTGTGAGCGAGGGGATAATGTGAGTCTTCAAGCCCAAAGGGAAGTTCCTATCGGGTATCGGGTCTTAGTTGACGAAGAAGTTGTGGAATTTGCTCGTGAAGGTGACGACGCCGCTCTAGAATATCTAATCAATAAATACAGGAACTTTGTCCGGGCTAAAGCCCGCTCCTATTTTTTAATTGGAGCTGACAGGGAAGACATTATCCAGGAAGGTATGATTGGCTTATACAAAGCTATTCGTGACTTCCGGATGGACAAGCTATCTTCGTTCCGGGCCTTTGCCGAATTATGTATCACCAGGCAGATTATTACGGCGATCAAAACAGCTACCAGGCAAAAACATATTCCTCTTAATTCCTATGTTTCCCTTAATAAGCCAATTTATGACGAAGATTCAGACCGGACCCTGCTGGATGTTATTTCAGGTTCAAAGATCACCGACCCTGAAGAATTGATTATTTCCAGAGAAGAATTTGATGATATAGAAGAAAAAATGGGCGAAATACTGAGTTCGCTAGAATGGAAAGTACTGATGTCTTACCTGGAAGGAAAGTCATACCAGGAGATAGCCGAAGATCTGAAGCGCCACGTTAAGTCCATTGACAACGCCCTGCAGCGGGTAAAGCGCAAGCTGGAAAGATATCTTGAAAAGAGAGAAGCCTGATTGGTCAGTTGACTGGCTGGTTAAAAATATAAACCAGCGCCACGATAGGATTTAAAAGGACTTTTAACCAACATTTAATAGTGGTTAAGGGTCTTTTTTAACGCTTGACATGTATTATGTTTTCACGTATAATCTTTATTGTGTCACTGCCGGCGTAGCTCAATTGGCAGAGCAGCTGACTTGTAATCAGCAGGTTGCGGGTTCGAGTCCCATCGCCGGCTCCA
>CAZPXL010000153.1:0-5377 GCA_964591005.1 uncultured Eubacteriales bacterium | reverse complement strand
AAAACTGTTGACAAATTCCGAGTGTTTTCATATGATATATTTATAATTCCGATTAGATTACTATGTTTAGAGTAATTTTATTAATATCGGAGTAGGTTTAGGAGGTTCTGGCAGTGCGCAGTATTTATTTTGATCACAGCGGGACCACGCCTGTTCACCCCGCGGTGGCCGAAGAAATGTACAGGTATCTTACCGGGGACAATTTCGGCAATCCTTCCAGTATTCATCATTACGGCCTTCAAATCCGCAGCAAGGTGGCGGAAGCCAGGGAAAAAACCGCCCAGGCCATCGGAGCCGGTGCCGGGGAAATTGTGTTTACCAGCGGCGGTACCGAATCAGACAACATGGCTATTCACGGCGCGGTATATACTAACAAAAAAAGAGGCAACCACATTATCACCAGCGCCGTTGAACATCATGCCGTGCTGAATACGGTCAAAGCCCTGGGCAAAGAGGGCTTTGACATCACGATCCTGCCGGTGGACCAGTACGGCATGGTCAGCGTGGATGACGTGGCCGCCGCCATTACCGATAAAACAATTCTCATTACTATCATGCACGCCAATAACGAGATCGGCACAATCATGCCGGTAGTGGAAATCGGCAAGCTGGCCCGGGAGCGGGATATAATTTTTCACGTGGACGCGGTGCAGAGTTTCGGCAAAATACCCGTGAATGTGGATAACCTGGGGGTGAACCTGCTTTCAATATCGGGGCACAAGATTTACGGTCCAAAAGGAACCGGCGCCCTTTATATCCGCAAGCGGACAAACTGGAGGCAGACCCTTTTTCACGGCGGCGCGCAGGAGCGCCTGCGCAGGGCCGGTACCGAGAACATCCCGGGCATTATGGGACTGGCCAGGGCCATCGAACTGGCCGTGGAGAACAGGGAAACGGAAAGCGCCAGGTTAATGGTCCTGCGTGATAAATTGATCAAGGGTCTTACGGGCATAGAAGGTGTCAGGCTGACCGGGCATCCAGTGATGCGCCTTCCGAACCATGCCAGTTTCCTGTTTAAATACATTGAAGGCGAATCAATGCTGCTTAGCCTTGATATGAAGGGAATTGCGGCCTCCACCGGTTCCGCCTGCACCACCGGCTCGCTTGAGCCCTCTCATGTGCTGATGGCGATGGGGGTTCCGCCCGAGGAAGCCCACGGGTCGCTGCGCATAACCCTGGGTAAGGGTAATACGGAGAATGACGCCGATTACTTCCTTGAAGTGATGAAACCGATTGTGGAAAAACTGCGGGAAATGTCTCCGCTAAAGGACTGAGATATGATGGACCAAGAAACAATTAATGAATTATCAGAAAAAATAAATAAGCTGAAAAAAGAGCGTAAAGCAGTAATCCTGGCGCATTTCTACCAGCGTCCGGAAGTGCAGGACGTGGCGGATATCATCGGTGATTCGCTGGCACTTTCTCAACGGGCTGCGAGTACCGACGCTGAGGTGATTATTTTCTGCGGTGTTCACTTTATGGCCGAGAGTGCGGCGATTCTGTCTCCAGACAAGATCGTGGTCCTGCCTGATCAGAGCGCCGGCTGCCCTATGGCCGACATGGTTGACGCAGCGCGGCTTGAGCGTAAAAAAGAAGAGAGCCCCGAAGCGATGGTGGTTTGCTATGTAAACACCACGGCTGAGGTAAAGGCCAAAAGCGACATAGCATGCACTTCTGCCAACGCTGTCAGGGTAGTGGAGTCACTGCCGGAGGACAGTCCGATCCTGTTTGTTCCTGATAAAAATTTAGGCCATTATACTGTTACCAAAACGGGCAGGGACATGATCCTGTGGGAAGGCTGCTGCAATATACATGACGGGCTGACTTCCGAGGAGGTCCTAAAAGTCAAGAAAGAACATCCGGAAGCACTGGTGATGGTGCACCCGGAATGCCGCCCTGAGGTGGTGGCCCTGGCGGACAAGGTGGCCAGCACCGCCGGGATGATCAATTTTGCCTGTGAGAGCGATGCCCGTGAATTTATTGTGGGCACTGAAAAGGGTATACTCCATACCCTTAACAAGCGATGTCCTGACAAGAAATTTTATATGGCGTCAGAAAAGCTGGTTTGCCAGGATATGAAAAAGACCACCCTGGATAAAGTATACCAGGCGCTGGTCACCCTTGAGCCCAGGGTTACCGTTTCGGATGAGATCAGGGAGCAGTCAATTGTATGCCTGGAGAAGATGCTGGAGGTTGTTTGAGCAGGCGTCCGCTCGTTTGCATACATAAAGCATGACCTGTTAACAGCCCCTGGCAACGGGGCTGAATTTTTTATCGGGTTTATAAAACCTGGATGCAAGAAAGGCTGGGAGAAGCATGTCAAGGATAGTTGACAACCTTACCGACCTGATCGGCGGTACCCCGCTGCTCCGGCTCAGGCGGGTGGCGCGGGAAACGGTCGCCGACCTGGTTGTGAAGGTGGAATCCTTAAACCCGGGAGGCAGTATCAAAGACCGCACCGGTTATAATATGATAATGAGGGCGGAGGAAAAGGGGCTGCTGAAACCGGGCTCGGTGATTATCGAGCCCACCAGCGGCAATACCGGGATCGCCCTGGCTTTTGTTGCCGCCGCCCGCGGCTACCGTTTAATATTAACCATGCCCGATACCATGAGTATAGAGCGCCGGAACCTGCTCAAGGCGTACGGTGCGGAGCTGGTGCTGACGCCGGGGAGCGTGGGGATGAACGGCGCTGTGCGGAAGGCGGAGGAACTGGCGAAGAAAATACCCGGTTCCTACATGCCGCAGCAGTTTGAAAACCCGGCTAACCCGGAAATCCACCGCCTGACAACGGCGGAGGAGATATGGAGCGATACGGACGGGAAGGTGGATATTGTGGTGGGCGGTGTGGGCACCGGCGGCACCATTACAGGTATTGCCCAGGTCCTTAAACCGCGCAAGCCAGGTTTGAAAATCGTTGCGGTCGAGCCTGCCGACTCGCCGCTCCTGTCCGGAGGGAAACCCGGACCCCACAAGATCCAGGGGATCGGGGCCAATTTTATCCCGGCGGTGCTGGACCTGTCCCTGGTAGACGAGATAATCAAGGTTGGCAGCGAGGAGGCCTTTGAAACCGGGCGCCGGCTGGCCAGGGAAGAGGGGCTGCTGGTCGGCATATCCTCCGGCGCGGCAGCTTTCGCGGCGCTTGAACTGGCGCGCCGCGGGGAAAACGAGGGCAAACTCATTGTGGCTGTCCTGCCGGACAGCGGGGAAAGGTACCTGAGAACGCAGTCTTACTTTGTTGATTAATCGATATGGCTTCAACATTAATTGGGGAGGTTAAATAATGTTCAGCGGGCTGCGTAAAAATATACGGGTGGTTATGGAGCGGGATCCCGCCGCTAAATCAGTGCTGGAGATAATCCTCTGTTATCCCGGGTTCCATGCTATTATTATGCACAGGCTGGCTCACCGTTTTTACAAGCGTCGCTGGTTTGTCACGGCGCGGCTGATATCCCACCTGACCCGCTTCCTGACCGGGATTGAAATTCACCCCGGCGCTGTAATCGGTGAGGGTTTTTTTATCGACCACGGTTCCGGTGTTGTTATCGGTGAGACCACCGAGATAGGAGATAACGTTACTATTTACCAGGGTGTTACCCTGGGGGGTACAGGCAAGGAGAAAGGAAAGAGGCACCCGACCATTGGCAACAATGTGGTGGTCAGTGTGGGCGCCAGGGTGTTGGGATCCTTTACTGTCGGGGATAATTCCAAAATCGGAGCGGGGTCGGTGGTATTGAAAGCAGTTCCGCCCGACAGCACGGTTGTTGGAGTCCCCGGCAAAGTGGTGGCCAGAAACGGCCGGAAGCTCGAATCGCGTAAGGATTATGAAATAGACCTGCGCCACGACCTGCTGCCTGACCCCGTGGCTGAAATGCTCCTCTTCCTGCAGGAAAAGATTGACAAGCTTGAAAAGCGGATTATGCAGATGGAGGATAACAGCTCACCGGTGAAACACTGTGCCGGGACGGAGAGATAAAATGCGGGGTAGGCTGCCTGTTTGTTTTGGAAAGGGAAAACAAATAGGTGACAGGGGACAGTTCTGTCATCTCTGGAGCAGATTGCATAAAAAGGGAAAATGGTAAACCTGCAGCTGTTTATGAAGAGAACCCGTGCATCAAACCAGCCGCAGGTTTTCTTTATTAGTAAAAGAATTATTATTAATAATTTTGTAAGGTCATGTTAATAAATAAGAAACACTTTATTAATATATTAAGAAGTGTCGAGTAATAGCAAAAAAAGTAAAATTAATACTAGTATTAAAACCTTTCCAGAGGGAGTTGGCGCTATTGACAGCTGTTGAACAGAGTGCCGTCAGGCCGGAAGAATTGAAGAAAATTACGGTTAAAATTAAGGGTATGAGCTGCGCTGCCTGCTCCAGCCGTGTTGAAAAAGCTCTTGCCAGAATGCCCGGTGTCCATGCTGCCGGCGTCAACCTGGCCGTTGAAACCGCCACCGTGGAATACTCTCCAGCCAGGGTTACGCCCGAGATGGTGCTGGACAAGATCACGGAAACCGGCTACCAGCCGGTGGCAGAACGGGCTGAGCTGAAGATTTCCGGCATGAGCTGCGCCGCCTGCTCCGCCAGGGTTGAAAAGGGGCTTAATAAACTGCCGGGTGTGATCCGGGCAGCGGTTAACCTGGCCACGGAAAAGGCGGTGGTGGAGTTCAACCCGGCCGAGGTCAGTATGCCGGGCATAAAAAAAGTAATTGAAAATTTAGGATACGGGGCGGCCCCGGAAGAAGACCGCGCTGCAATCGATTCCGAGCGGGAAGAAAGGGAGAGGGAGATCGGGCGGCAGAAGTCCCTGGTGATTTTTTCAGGCATTTTATCCGCGCCCCTGCTGTTTAATATGCTGGTGATGGTTCTTAACCTGCACCGCTATGTGCCCGAGTTTTTTATGAGCAATTATTTCCAGTTCGCCCTGGCCACCCCGATCCAGCTTGTGGCGGGGGCGGGTTTTTACAGGGACGCTTACATCGCGTTGCGAGGCCGGAGCGCCAACATGTCGGTGCTGGTGGTGCTGGGCACCTCGGCCGCCTACATCTACAGCGTCGTCGTTACATTTTTCGGCCACATGATCGGGAGGCACGAGGTCTATTACGAAACCAGCGCGATTATCATTACCCTGATTCTGCTCGGCAAAACATTGGAGGCTGTTGCCAAAGGCAGGACCTCAGAGGCGATAAAAAAGCTGGTCGGGCTGCAGCCCAAGGACGCCCGTGTGGTCAGGGATGGCCAGGAAGTTGAAATACCGGTGGAAGAAGTGGAAACGGGAGACCTGGTCGTGGTGCGCCCCGGAGAAAGGATCCCCGTGGACGGCGTGGTCAGGGAGGGATATTCCGCAGTGGACGAATCCATGCTCACCGGGGAAAGCGT
>CAZPXL010000152.1:0-5426 GCA_964591005.1 uncultured Eubacteriales bacterium | reverse complement strand
TAAGAAAATCTTGTTATTGACTGCTGGTTTAATGGTCATAGGCTTTTTGACTTTTGGCGGCCATTCAGCTCTTGCTGAAACAGATACCGTAACGGGCTTGGTTTATACAGTGGAAGAGGGGGAAGCAACCATTACAGGCTATACAGCGCCTGTGGGTTATCGCTGGGAGCTGGCTGTTCCGGATACTCTCGGCGGTGTCCCTGTCACCGGCATTGGCGAGGGAGCATTTAAAGAATGCTCGAGGCTGTGGAGAATAACCATCCCGGACAGTGTCACCAGCATTGGCAGGGAAGCATTTAATCAATGCATCACTCTCGAGAGCATAGCCATACCGGACGGGGTCACAAACATTAGTTACCGGGCATTCCGGCGCTGCTTTAGTCTATCAGCGGTGTTATTGCCGGACAGCGTAACAGTGATCGGTGAGCAAGCGTTTGAAGGCTGCGGCGGGCTTACAACCATAACAATACCCGATGGTGTCACCAGCATCGGCAGGGAAGCGTTCCGGTCTTGCAGTCTGGCAGACGGCATAACAATACCTGATGGTGTCACAAGCATTGGTGAAGGGGTATTCAGCGGGTGCGATTTTAATAGCATAACAATACCGGACAATATTACAAGTATCGGCAGCAACGCATTCTATAATTGCATGAATCTTACGGCCGTTACCATACCGGATACCGTCACAAGCATTGGTGAGAGAGCCTTTCAAAGATGCTCCAGGTTGGAAACAATAACTCTGCCGGACAATATCAGCATGATAAGCAATTACATGTTGAGTGGCTGCACCAGTTTAACAGAAATAACAATACCCACGAATGTAACTTCCATCGGCGGCGATGCTTTTGCCGAATGCGAGAATCTTACCGAAATTACCATACCTGAAAATGTCACAACTATTGGTGGTTGGGCTTTTGCGGGCTGCATCCGTCTTACAAGCATTACAATTCCAGACAGTGTTACAAGTCTTGGTTCAGGTGTTTTTTCATTCTGTACGGAACTGACAAGCATCACCTTGCCGGACACGATTACAACTTTGAATTGGCTTTCCTTTTCAAATTGCGCCAGCTTGACAAGCATAAACATACCGGACAGTGTTAGAATGATTAATTTGCAAGCCTTCGAAAATTGCTCAAGTCTCACAAGTATTACTATTCCGGAAAGTGTAACTTACATAGGGGAGGATGTTTTTAATAATTGCCCCCCGGGGCTTACCGTTTATGGTTACGGCGGGTCATATGCAGAAGAGTACGCTGATGGTGAAGATATTGAGTTTTTTGAGCTTGCCGAGATCAATCCGACTGTGGCAGCCTTTGATAAAAACCCTGTTAACCATGCCGATGTCAGCATCACCATTGACTTCAACGATGCATCTTCGGTGATAGATGTGCATAACCTGGGGACGTCAATCGGGACCGCAAACTATTCTGTGGCAGACAACATCCTGACAATAAGAAAAGAGTACCTGGCTGTACAGCCCGGAGGAGACCTGGAACTTACCGTTGAGTTTGACCGGGGTACCGGAGCAGCTCTCGTATTAGAAGTGTGGGATTCAAGGCCAACATGGCCCGGGGATGGGGCTATGACATCCAGCGGGACCACGCGGACGAAGACAACCCTGAATTGGACAGCGGCAGAGGATAACACAGGGATATCCGAGTACCGCCTGTATCAAAACGGGGTTGAGGTTGCTGCCATAGCTGGAGATGTCTGCACCTATGAACTTGTGGAGCTGTTCCCGGGCACTAGATATCATTTTGAGATTAAAGCAGTGGATACAGATGGTTATTGGACCGCAAATGGGCTGGCGGTCTATGTGACCACAAGACAAAGCGGCGGCGGGGGTAGTGGAACCGGACATGTGCCGGCGGTTAATGCATTCCTGACTGCTGGATCTTATCAGGAAAGCCTGACGGTCAGCATTGATAATAAAAAGGGAATGGCAGCAGTAAGCCTGAGCCGCTATACCTTGAATAATGCCTTTGAAAATATTAAGACAATAAAGATTGTGATGCCCCGGGTAAAGGGTGTAAATTCCTATAGTATTGAGCTGCCTCCGGAAGTACTTGCCTCGGAACTACCCGGCAGAAATATAGACTTTGAGTGTGAGTACGGCACAATTACCCTGCCTTCCAATATGTTTGCCAATAGTTTTGGGATTGATGATGTCAGCATCGCTTTCAAACGTGGAGACAAGTCCCAGTTGCCTGAAAACGTCCAGGAAACTATTGGCGGCCGCCCGCTGGTACAACTAACTCTGACCTCGGGCGGTCAGGAACAGGGGTGGCGCAACCCGGACGCTCCTGTAGCAGTATCTGTGCCCTATATGTTGGCAGGTGAAGAAAAGGCTGAGCCCGAACTCATTGCGGTAAGGTGCGTCGATGAGGCAGGGAATATGGCGGAGGTCCCCTCAGGTAAGTATGACCTTGCCGCGAAGGCAGTAACTTTTAACACAACCAAATTTGGCAGTTTCCCCGTAGTGTTTGTGAGAAAAGTTTTCAATGACCTGGATAATGTCCCCTGGGCAAGAGAGCAAATCGAAGTACTTGCATCTAAAGGGATTCTAAAGGGCACTTCGGAAATGAAATATACCCCGGAGGCGAACATCTCCAGGGCGGAATTTTTGTACTCCCTGGTTAGAACCCTTGGTGTTGACGCCAGGGTGGACGTTAATTTTGATGATATAAACATAGATGCTTATTACTATAAAGAGATAGGTATTGCTAAAAAGATGGGTTTCACTGCGGGATCGGGAAATAACAGGTTTAACCCTGACCAAAGCATAACCAGACAGGACATGATGGTGTTAACCGACAGGGCGCTTAGAATACTGGGAGTAGTGCAAAACCAGGATACAGCTTCAGTTTTGGATGAGTTTGCCGACAAATCTATGATATCCGCCTATGCTGCAAACAGTGTTGCCTCTGTTGTTAAGGAAAGGCTGATAGTAGGCAGCGGCGGCAGGATAAATCCATTAGGCAATACGAAAAGAGCGGAAGCCGCGGTGTTCCTGTACAAGATATATAATGGGTATTAAGAAATTACTTATCGAGTAGTACACATAAGATATATAAAGCCGTTCTTTTGCAGAGCGGCTTTTATCTTTTTCTCAGCCCATGTCAGCAGGTTAATATGTATTGTAAAAAAATTTTTTTTGTAATTTTAAAAAATAATTATTCAATTTGGAAAAATGAGGTGTATTATTAAGCTATATAGATTGTCTATTATGGTAAGGAGTTGGTGAAAAATGTATAAAAAAAGAGGTCTGGTCGCCCTGCTTGTCAGCTTTGTGATGCTGGCCGTGATCGTCATTACTACCGGAACCGCTGCCGCATTAGGCAGCACAGATATCAAGCTGCCTATCTCCAATTTGTCTCCTCAAACCGACATTAAATTCCAGTTGCCTGACCCCAAATTGCCCGTAGTATCTGAAAGCATCAATATCAAGGCCATTCCCCTGTACCGCTGCTGGAACGGAACGGTGCACTGGTATACCACCAATGCGGACGAGCGTGACAGCTGGCTGGCAAACGGCTTCTCTGACGAAGGGATCACCTGCTACATATCCCCGGCGCCCCTGCCCAATACCGTTCCCCTGTATAAATGCATGCTGTACAATGACATGTACTATGCCACCAGCTCGGCCGAGCGGGACGCTGTCATATCCAAATACGGATTCTCCTATATCGGTATCGAAGGATATGCCATCCCTGTGAATAATACCTCCTACGGCGATGTTAATGTGAACCGCTGGTATCATCCTGAATCAGACCATTCTGACGGCTGGGAATGGCTGTCCGGTGAAAAATTTGTAAGTTCAGCAGAAATGGACAGGCACCATTTTTATCAGGTAAATGCCGCCAATATCCCCGGTTATAACTATGAAGGTGTTGTCTTCCGGGCGTGGAATTCTCCCAAAGTCCTCCAGAAGATTAAAGTCACAGCGCCGAATGGAGGAGAAGCCCTGAAAGCCGGAGATGTGCAGGAGATCAATTGGACTTCTGCCGTGGACGGCGGGGAAATGAATCTCTACTATGCCACTGACGGCGGAGCAAACGGCTTGATCATGATCAAGGAGGAACTGCCCAATAACGGCAGTTATGACTGGACTGTTCCCAATAAGACCAGTTCCAATGTGGTGATCCAGGCCCGCTGGTTATATTATGATAATGAAACTGATGCCTGGGCCTATGCCAACGATACCAGCGACTACGGATTCAGCATGGCCGGGTCGGGCATTCTGATGCCGGGTATCGATCCCAACCTGACGATATTGAAGGTTTTTCCTGCCGCCCCTACCGGCCTGACGGTAACCCCGTACCTGTTTACCCGCCTGGATCTGTCCTGGAAGGACAATTCCAGCAATGAAACCGGTTTTACCATCGAAAGGAAGACTGCCGGCGGCGTTTACGCAAAAGTTGCCACGGTTGGCGCCAACACCACCAAATACTCGGATACCAGCGCTCAATTCGGCACCACCTATTATTACCGGGTGAAGGCCAATGGGAACTTTGACTCCGGTTATTCCAACGAAGCCCCGGGATTGCTGCAGAAATTTGCGGTTATGCCGGATATCGACTACAACAAGCTGATCCCTGCCGCCCCGACAGGACTGGTTGCAAAACCTGTCTCCGGCGACCCCAAAGGGGTAAAACTTTCCTGGCAGGCCAGCGCCTCTGATATCGACGGCTACATTATCGAAAGAAAATCCGGCTCTGAGGGTTGGGAAATGAGCTCTACCGTCGGCGCTGATAAAACAAGCGTGGCTGAAAGCGGCCTGAACGCCAATCAGTCATACAGTTACCAGGTAAGAGCCTATAATATGTTCCTGAATTCCAAGCCCTCCAATATGGTTACCTATAAACCCGATGCTGGTTTGGGAGGCAACACCGGCGCCGGCGGCCAGGTCGCCCTGGATTTCTTCATCGGCAAGAGCATGTATAATATCAACGGTGCCGCGTCCGCCATGGATGTGAGCCCCATCATCAAGGAAAGCCGGACCCTGCTGCCCATCCGTTTTGTCACCGAAGCCATCGGGGCAAATATCCAGTGGTTCGACGCGGAAAAGAAAGTGTTGATCAACCAGGGCGCCACCGCTATCGAACTGTGGATCGGCAAGAACCAGGCCAGGATCAATGGCCTAAGCGTTCCCATCGATCCGGACAACGCCTCGGTCATGCCTTTGATTGTCAACGGACGGACCATGATGCCTTTGCGCTTCATCGCTGAGAACCTCGGCTGCGAAGTTGAATGGGTACCTGAATTCAGCCAGATAAAAATAAGGTACCAGGGCAATAAGCTGGATCCCCAGCCGGAGCCGCCCATGGACTAAGCAGCGGCTTGTCGTTCCAGGCTGAGACAAATTAATCGTTTCTTTTTAATCTTGCACTTTGGCCACCTTGGGTTATAACTTCAATATGACCCGC
>CAZPXL010000151.1:0-5520 GCA_964591005.1 uncultured Eubacteriales bacterium | reverse complement strand
AGGGATGTTGGATATAAAAGCCAGCTCACATAAAACCGCCGGCATGCCTGAAGTCCGCAGCACCGCAAAGTTGGCATATTTCACTCCGATATCACGCAACCCGAGGGTCTTAACCAGCTCGCTCTGGATATACTTGGCCAGCCGGTCGCTTTCCTGGACCCTGGATGTTTTTGAGCCGGAATGCACATAAGTGCTGGTGCCGCCCAGGGCGGTATTTTCGTTGGCGTTGATGTGAATGCTCACGAAAACATCTGCCTTGGCGGAATTGGCCATATTTGTTCTCTCATAAAGCCCGACTTCCTTGTCGCTGGACCTGGTCATGATCACCTTCGCGCCCCTGGCCTCCAGGAGCTTGGCCACCCTCTTGGCAATGTCCAGGTTAATTTCTTTTTCCTTGGTACCCAGCTTCCCGACCGCTCCGGGATCAGGACCGCCGTGGCCGGCGTCGATGGCGATAATCTTGCCGTTATACGAATTCTTTATATCGGGAATAAAGGTCTCGACGGTCAGGGTTTTGTGATCGCTTGAAACTGAAACGTCATACAGGGCTCCGCCTTTCAGGTCAAAAACCACCCGGGTGATATCCGGATTTTTTTGAAAATAACCGGTGCGGATCTGGCTTACTGATTCCGAGTTAACGTTAGTGGCCGCGGGCAATTCTCCAATGGCAATCCCCTTCAGATCCACCACCAGGCGGTCAGGGTTTGCTAAAATCGACTGGGTAAATTCAAATGGCGCGCTTGCCGTTACAACAGTGCTTGTCTTATCGCCAAGGTCGCTGGCTTTAAGAGTAAGCCCCCTGGCTGCCGGGCTGCCCGTATCCCCGCTGTTGCCCTGCGTCGGTGTTTCCACGCTGCCGCTCTGGTTTGATGGCGGGTTTACCGGGGTTGTCTGCATGCTCACCAGCCACCCGGCCACCCAGCCGCTGCTTCCGTTCGAGAGTATTACACGGTACCAGTCCCCTGATTGTTCCTGGACAGACAGGCTGTTTCCCTGGACAACCTGTCCAATCACACTGTTCGCAGTTCCGGGGCCGCTCCTAACATTAACCGTGCTGCCGGTAACCACGGCATTCCTGCCGCTGGTTAAATCCGACCTGCTGGGCGCCGAAGACGGCGAGGTAACAACAGTGACAAGCCACCCGGCAATCCAACCGGAGCTGCCGGAACCAGTCCTGACATTGTACCAGCCACTTGAACTCCCAAGGATCGGGAGAGTGGCGCCGGAGCCAACCTGTGTTACGACATTGTAGCCGGTACCGGGCCCGCTTCTGATATTCACGGAGCTGCCGTTTACTCTTGCAACCTGGGTGGTGGTTTGGGCTGCCGGCGCCTGTGACGGTTCAATGCTCACCAGCCATCCGGCCAACCAACCTTTTTGGCCCGTTGAAAGGCTTACGCAGTACCAGTCGCCGGATTTCTCCAGAACCGTAAGGCGATTGCCCGAACCTACCTGTGTTATTATGCTGTAGCCAGTGCCTGGACCTGAGCGGACATTTAGTATATTTGCTGAAACAACAGCAGTATCGGCAAAAGCAGTATTGGTGGACGACAGCAGGACTCCAAGGAACAGGGCCAAAGCCAGCATAAATAAGAAA
The DNA here is from genome assembly GCA_964591005.1 of uncultured Eubacteriales bacterium. Lineage (GTDB taxonomy): Bacteria > Bacillota > Desulfotomaculia > Desulfotomaculales > Pelotomaculaceae > Syntrophopropionicum. Next base: position 3,923 of record CAZPXL010000151.1, on the reverse strand, counting down.
ATGCTCGGTACACGGTATCTTAAGTGCATTCTCAACCCCCCTCCGTCCTTTTGACGGATTAATACTTAAGAAACTTAAGTTTTAAATTTCTACAAGCTACCCGACAATTCCTCTTATTTCATTAAAAAGTATCACAGGAAAATTATTGAATTGGCTTAAATTCCAGCAGTAAAAGTCTCTTCCCGGCAGAGTATGTATTGTTTTGTAGAAATTGTTCTTTTTTTGTTAGACGGCCAAAAATGTCAAATGGTTCCCCGATTTTTTATAAACAAATGCAATTTATCGAATATTAATTTGACATATTATATATCGGTAAAAGGAACGGGAAAATAAAGAGGTTATTAAAGGTGAAAAGTAATAATTAAAATAAAAAAGGAGGGTTTGACTTACTTACCCTCCTCCGTTGCCGCCGGGGACCGCGCGGGGCGCCGCCTTGAGGCCGGCCTGCGGCTCTCATGTTTCTTTTTAAGGCGGGGCACGGCTGTTTTAACATAGACCAGCACCACGACAAAGGCCCCTGCCATATACAGCAGCGCCGTCAGGTCTGATAGCAGAACGGCCACTGCCAGCAATGTGAAAACCAGGGCGGTTATAACCGGAACCAGGTAGCCGCCTTTAATCAAGTAAGGACGTTCTTTTTCAGGCTCCCTGCGGCGCAGGCTGATCACAGCAAGCCCGGCCATTGTGTATACTATAGACTCCGTAGCGGCGGCAAGTCCCACCAGCACCTGGTAGTTGTTGGTCAGAAGGGTCAGTCCGGCCGCGAGCAAACCGATAAAAAAGAGGGTGATGATGGAAACCCATGGTGTGAAATAGCGCATGCTTATTTTACTGAAAACCGCCGGCAGGACATGCTCCCTGGCGGAGGCGTACATGAAACGGGAAACACTGATTATACCTGCGTTAAATGTTTTCATGGAAGTGGCCAGGATCACCACTATCATCAGGGAAGCACCGAAATCACCCATGACTGTCCGGGCAAATACCAGTTGGGGCGCCGGTGTGGCCAGCAGGACATCCTTTGGCACCACAGCGGTCATGGCCACGGTAAATATGGCGTAGACTACGCTCAGGATACCGAGAGCGATCATCATACCCTTGTATATCTGCTTGACCTGGGTAACCTCTTCCACCAGCGGCGTCACCCACTCAAAACCAACGAAAAGAAACACTCCCAGGGCAACCGCGTTTAATATCCCCGTTGCGCCGCCGGGTGACAGGGGAGCGTTTAGTTTAAAGCCGACCTTATACAGCGCAAAAAGGCCGATGAAAACAATCACGGCGATCAGGCTGTAAGTAACCACGTCCTGGAAGACGCCGGCCATTTTGATACCCCTCAGGTTCATTACCGTTACCAGCAGGAGCATCACAACGATCCAGACGTAGGGCGGGATGTAGGGGACGTATTCGTTCAGCACCCTGGAAATGATATAGCTTTCCACACCCACTACCCCGACCACCACAATCAGCATGTATAACAGGGAAACAACCAGGGATACCTGGTCGTTGAAGGCGCGGCTGAAATAAAGGCGGATGCCGGCGGCGGTGGGCAGCAGGCCGTTTAACTCGGCAAAACAGGCAGCCGCCAGAAAACAGAGCTCTCCCCCGATCAATATGGCAATCCAGGCTGTGTCGCCCAATACATAGTTGGCCACCATTACAGCCGCCACAAAAGACGAACTGGCCAAGGTCAGGCCAGCGCTGGTGGCAACAACTGTACGCAGGGTGAGGACCCTTTTAAGCTGCAACCTTAATCACCCCAGATCATCAGGCATATAAAATCCAGTCTGGTAATATCGTCTTCTGTGCCGATAATTCGCAGTGTACCGTTGTTATAAGGCTCTATCGGCGTGACATCGCCGTAAAAAACATCAGTCAGAGTTTCACTGTCTGAGATTACTGTTAAATCCGGGTCGGCAGTCAGCCCTTCTTTAAGTGTAAGAGCACCGTTTTTCAAAGTCCAGGTATGCACTGATTCCACATCGGTAGCCTTGACAACCACCACCCGGTTCCAGTCTTTGTTCATTAACCTTAAACGGTTGTTGTCATTAAAGTTTTTGGTAAATTCCTGCAAGCTTTCGTTTATCTCGGAATGTGTCGCCATTTTTACCCTCCTTGCCAGGTCCGTCATATTTTTTATAATATAGGCGCCGTCAGCAATATACATCCGCTTAAGCACCCAGTTTTACAATGCGCGGGCGGAATTCCAGCCTGTGCAAAAGGTCCAGGTAGTCCTGGGCCGTAATCTGGTCCAGCTGTTTGTTCAGGATAGCCACCAGGGCCGCCTCCATGACGTTGGTGCCAAAGGACCGCCCCTCGTATTCGGGAGTGGTGGTCACCAGCGTACCCACCCCTTTTTCTCTCAGGAATTCGATGTCGGCGCTGGTGGTGGTATTGGTTAAAATGGTCTGCCCGCTCATGCCCGCCGGCATAAAGCGCCGGATCAAATGGAAGTCTCCCGCGATAACATCCGCTTCGTGATAGTAACGGGCAAATTTCTGGACCTTGGCCTCGTCCTGGCTTTCCTGTTTTTTACCGGTGGGATAGATCATATGAAAAGGCATTTTTGTTATTTCCGGCAGCAGCCTGTTAGCTATTTCCTCAAGCTCGGCCGTCGTCGTGATCGCATAAGGAATGCCCGCCGTAAATATAAGGTCGCCGAAAGTCATATCACATCCTATTTCAGCAAGCGCCTCGGCCATACCAAAGCGATCCACCGAACTGACCATCATCACGCGGATACCCTCTTTAAGCAGGTCTGTCTCCCTTGCGAGTATTTTGACAACTTCCCGCTCAAGGGTATTTTTCAAACCACTGCCGTCCACCACGGGCGTAATTTTGACTGATTCCATCAGCCTGAGGCCGTCCTGTATGGCGTAACGTTTCTGCCTGACAAAGAGATAGACGTCAATGCCGCCGAGGCCGATTGCGTCAACCTTGCCGTCAAGTTCCCCCAGTAGTTCAAGGGCCCGGTTAAAATCACCGTCCGTACCCATGCGGGCAATCTCCACTTTTTCACCCAGCAGCTCTACTATTACTTTATGATCGCGCCTTGATGAACCAAGGCTGACGCTGACCACTCTTTTCAAAAAAAAACCTCCACTCCTGAAAGGCGGCCTCCGCCGGGCCGCTTCGTTTACCATTGTATCCAGAAAAAGCAAGAATTAAAAGTCCGCCTATTTTGTTCGACATGGTATTGTTATAATCCTCCTGAGGGAGTCAGGCTGATCAATAAAAAAACAGCCGGGGATACTGCCACGGCCGGCAAGGAATGTGAAAACTATTATGCCTGGGGTGTTTTTTCTGATACTCTTAGTAATACTCCCGTTTCGCTTATTTAAGATCATATTTTAAGAATTATAACAAGAACCACCGGTATATGAGAATACTTAAAAATGCAGATGTGTTATAATTTATTAAAAATGATAACTTAGAAATGTATGGGGGGGCAGAGTGATGAACGAAACTGTCAAGGGGCTGAGTGAAGGGAAAATTGTGTACACTGATAAAGAACTTAACGTGCCGGAGCTTGAATGGAACCCGCATCCCAGTTTCACGGGCGTCTTTTTAAAGCACCTGGTAAAGGGGGACTCGTCCGACGACAAATTCAGCTGTCATTTAATCAGAATCAAAGACGGCTTTGAGATAGGCGAGCATATCCATAACGACAAGTGGGAATTTATCCATATTGTAGGGGGGATGGGAAAAGGCGAAATAGCCGGTAAAGAGTTCGTCTGCGAGCTCGGCGTTTCAATGGTGGTACCAGAAAATGTGAAACACAGGATTATGGCTGGCAGCGGGGACGTATACCTGCTGGCAAAATTCATCCCGGCGCTGTTATAAAAAAATAAGAGGCACCAGGGGGAGATTGATATGCTCCCCTTTGAGTAGACACCTGAAATAACAAAAATTCAGGACTACAC
>CAZPXL010000150.1:1356-5531 GCA_964591005.1 uncultured Eubacteriales bacterium | reverse complement strand
GCAATATCTTCTTTTTCATTCAAGGGCAGGAAAAGTTCCTCTCTTCGCAATTCTTCGGTGTCGGGGTTGTAAGCTAACAGGTATGGAAACTGGTAGTTGCCGGTATCGCTGCCTCCCCTTGCGGTAAACCAGAGTTCCCCATCTTTGTATTCTTTAAATTCCGCAGTCTCAATAAAGCTGACGATGTGCTTCATTTCATTAAATGACGGGTGATCGAGATAATAATCGTGCTCGCCAAATGTTCTCTTCTCTACCAATATAAAATTGTCGCCGATAACTATGCTGTCATTCAAAAAGCTAAACCCGGGTTTCAGCATATCACTCAATACTGAAAATTCAACCGGAAACTCCTGTATCCCGGCGGCATAGGGCCAATGTTCGTACTGCTGGAAATAGACCACAACCGCGTTATTGGAAAGGTAAAAATCATGGTCGTCCCTGATAGTATTGAAGGGTGCGAGCATATAATCAGGCAATATTCCTTCCTTTACCCTCTCAACTATCATATTCCTGACGGTATCGCTAATAAGGGCAACATAGTCCGCGTCAACCTTCACCAGATCCTTGAGCTTGTATTCTTCACCAGTTTTAAGGTCAAGGGTACGGGAACTTTGCACCGTCAGGCCATGCGCACCACCGGTGTATTGGTAATTTCTGAATACAACACTGAGCAGTCCGTTTTGATTGTATTTCAGACTGTAGTCGAAATAGGTTTCATACTTGTTTGGGCTGCCTGTATACCCGGAAGCTTTATCCCTTTCCATTTCATCCGCATTTTTAAGTCCTTCATTCCTGGCCTCCATGGCTGATTCCCTGAAGATTGAGTTTATACTGTCTTGCACTGTTTTGTCAGTTAAACCGTCAATCTGCGGGTACTGTAAAGTTATCTTGATTATATCGGTCTCGGAAGCTTCTTTTATAGTCTTTATGGAAATTGCATTCCCTGTTACTCTCTCGAGTTGAACCATTCCGTTTTGCCTGTCCCAGCGGACTTCAAGCCCAAAGCTGCCGGAGAAGAAGTCTGCCCCCATGTATGTACTGCCGTTGATGTTTGTGTAATCTCCTCCCATGTAACTAACATGGTCATTTGCGGTTATTTTATAGTTTGCCAAATCAATCGTTATGTTTGTCCCGGGCATTGACACGGAAATCGTATTATCCTTTCCCGACCACTGTACTTCATATCCAAGCGCTTCACCGACCGCCCGCAGCGGCAGATAAACATTTCCCCTTTCGATATAGGCTGCGGCTTCAATTTTTTTACCGTCCAGCATGATTGCAGGCTGGCTTTCAGTTGCCGCAAAACCATATGTACACATAGATAAAAACAACGAGATTAAGATCCCTGCCAAAATAAACTTTTTAGACATGGTTGGACACACCTTTCCGGTACGGATTCTTTATTTTATATATATGACGATGCGAGAGGCAGACAGGTTCAATGAAAACGATATAATGAATGTTTAATCATTAAGCATTTTCAATAACGTACCTGGTGATTCCCTGCGATAAGAACCAATCGTAATGTAAAGGCCAGCCACTCTAATAATCTGCATAAATTACACATGAGAGTACCTGGCCTATTATGGAAAGCATACCACATTAGCATTCTGAAAGCGTGTCAAGAGAACCGTCTCCTTGACACGTTATTTATTGATTGAATATGTTGTATTAATCACTGCGTTATTTTTTAACATTGCCCAAACCGGACAATATGTTTGTTCAGATAATTGAATCGCCTTTTGAATATAAGTTCCATCAATATCACTGGATTGAACAATAAAATTAAGGTGTATTGTCTTAAAACCAAGGGGGTGTTCGTCCCTTCTTTCTCCGCTTGCGATAACTTTTAAAGCCGATACATCTTTACCCATTTTTCTTATTAAGGTTACAACGGTTGAACCACTGCAGCTTGCCAGGCTGATTAACAACAATTGCAGCGGCATGTAGCCTTCGCCGTCTCCAAGGGGCGGTATATAATCAATAATTATAGACGGATGGTCCGCTGCTTTCCCCTCAAACTTGATTTTCTGATTGATTAAAGTTGCGCTGGCTTCTATGTTGCTCATAATACAAATCCTCCCCTTTATTTAATTTCATAACACATACACTCTGTGTAACTATTAATGAACCATTTTTTTCTACCCCCTTTATATATATCATAAAATACTTTATATATCGTTCGATAAATATTGAAGTAAAAAAAATCTTATTGCATAGGGCTTTTTTCAGCTATAATTGCTCCGTATTCAAAAATCATATAGATTTCAGACCTTATTTGCTCCTCTGGAATGTCCTCATTGATAAGCACCAGCTTATCAACCATATTTTCAAGCAGCCTTATAAATATACTGACCAGTAGCTCACATGCCTGCGACTGTCCCCAATGCTTTCTGAGCAAGTTCCTGCTGTACTCTATCCTTGATTCTTCCCACTGTTTCAGCTTGATTTGTATTTCAGTATTCCCCTCGGTCCGCATCCAGGCCTTCAGGGCTAATTTGTACACCGATTTTTCGTATTCTGATAAATTTTTTCTTTGTAAAACATATTGAGTGTATATTTCCTTAATGTGTTCCTGTTTTGGCAGCTCTGACCTGAGCCTATTATTGATTTTGATAAATTCCACGTAGGCAATTTCTTCGTATAGATCATTTTTATTCTTAAAATAGTAATAAAGCATTGGCAATGAGCATTCAACCGCGTTAGCGATTTCCCTGATCGAGGTGCCGTAATACCCTTTTTCACTAAACAGCTCCACTGCCTTGATCATAATTTTTTCTTTCAGCGTGTTCTCTCTCATTTAATATCCCCTGAATTATCTAACGTTCGTTAGGTTTATTTTAGTACTGTTCTTTTGAATTGTCAAGTGTTTTTCCAAGAATCGAATGCTATTCAGAATCACTGTGTACGTCCCCGTGATTACCCGGGTAGCGAAAGTGGTATTTCAAAGGGGAAGGCCAGGTAAGCAGGCCGTTGTCCTCCCTGGTTGTGGGCCCGGCATTATGGATCAGCAGCGGCACACCGTCAGCCCGCCTCTTGTCCGAAACCACTCCGACATGATCATAAGGCGGCCCAAACACCACTATATCGCCGCCCTGCCACTGCTTTAAATTTTCCGCATCCCACGGCCTTATTTCAGTAGTCAGGCTCCCGGCATATTTTAAGAAAAACACTTCCTGGTTCGGCACCCGCCGAAAGTCAATATTGGGCTCCGGCTCTCCGTTAACACGGGGGTAATCACCGGGGCTCTCCAGAATATCCCGGTCCATCATGCCCTTTAAGTCATATCCGGCATTTTGCAGCGCCCGCCAGATCACATCGGTGCAGACTCCTTCGTTATCAGGCGGATATCCACCGGCGTAATAGGCGTCTTTGTAAAGTGGCTTCGCCTCCAGGTCTTTGCGCGCCCCCTGGACAATATCGTCCAGGTCGTAGATTCCGTCACCGTCCTTGTCGCTTTCGAGCACAACTTTTTCCACATGGCAGCGTTGTTCGACCAACCCGTGCAAATCCAGAGGGGGCCTGTTATGGCTGTTGTTCCACCACTTATACAATACAAATAATGATACCACTGCGGCAATGATGATCAGGGTTTTTGTTAAACGGAGAAATGTTTGGTTATTAATCATAACAACCTCTTAGAGCATACAGAATTATATCAATATCTGGACTGTTAAAAAGCCGGTCGGCGCCGGCTAATCTGATAATCACTAATTCTCTTGAACAACCCTGGCATATTCAAAGCATAACTCATTTGTAAAAGCAGGTACCACAACCTCACTTTTTTCCTGCGCTTCTACGGAAATACCGCACTCATTCAGATAATCAGCCAGGCCCCCTTTAAGCTCCAGCCTGCCCTTTATAGCGGAGGCATCGCCGACGGCGGTGATATGGTAAGGAGGTGAGATGGGGGTGCCGTTAACGTTGATGTGGTTGCCGGCCAAACGCACCTCGCTGACGGCCGTGATCCGCTGCCCGTTTACGGCTACAGCCTCCGATCCCGCGCAACACAATTCGTTGACTATTTTTAAAAGATGCTGGTCGGTGATAATTTGCAGGGGATGGTCTGCAAGTGGTCCGGCCTGCTCCGGCTGGCCCTGTACAATACACTCCACGCCCGGACCGGAAACCTGGGATAAGCCGGCAAACCGTTTTATTTTGGCAAGTTCTGTTCT
>CAZPXL010000150.1:0-1256 GCA_964591005.1 uncultured Eubacteriales bacterium | reverse complement strand
ATACTGACCAGGGCAATAGACCAGTAGAATTTTTTCAGCTTATTGAATACTGTCATACTGCCCCTTCCATCTGCCTGTGGCCGTGATAACCTGGTGCAAATAAACTCTGGTTCCGGAACCGTTCACCTTACCAGCCTAATCAAATTCTAATGAGCGGATTACACATTCTCTCTACATATATGACGGCGTGAGAAACCGGCAGGTTCATAAAAAACGACATAATGAAACAATACACGCAATATTTCCCACAGCAAACATTGCTAAAGCAGCTGATTTCAGGTTTGTCATCCATGAAAAATCCGGGCGGAAAGAGGAACTGGCCCGTTGAGAGTCAAAGGATACATCCTTAAAGAAGATCCCTTGGAGCGGCAGGAATCTCTAATTAAAAGGCGCTCTTTTTTTATTTTTTATGATGTGCCGGACTGCATCAAGCGGGTGATAGAAAATCATTCTTGGTCCCGCATATCTCATTATATTTTTGATCTTATCCCGCATGTCCGGTTTATAACAATGCACAGGGCATTTTTCACAGGTGGGCTTGTCAGGTCTGAATCTGCACAAATCCAGGCGTTTACTTGCATATTTAATGAGGGTCCGGCAATCTTCACAAGGGACTGTATTACGGCGATGCTTATCCCTGCAATAAAGGTTGATCATCTTTTTAAGGGTATCTTTTTCTCTCTCAACGTTCAAATCCATGTCTTTACCTCCTAATACGAAAAAAGTTACGCAAATGAAGGGGACGGAAACCAGAAGAATCAGGGGAAACGTTAGCATATTCGTTATTTTTAGTATTATACCCTTTTCTGCCACATGCTTTATTTATGTGTCAACAACCCCGTCCCCCTGACACCCCCGCCTGACATCAGGTGTTTAGCAGAAAGAAAGGATATGTTTTGCGGGGGCTGTAAATAATAGAGCTGGAGATGTTTGACCGCATTTGCGTAAGAGTATAAAACCTCACACCATTGTCAGGTCAAACCGTTGTGTATAGTGTTATATGGACATTAAACCAACCAAATCGGAGGAAAACAAATGGAAGAAAATAGTACTTACAGGTCCCGGGCGAATAATATTAGAATAAAAAAGATTGTGTATTATATACTCGGTGTCCTTGAAGTCCTTTTTGCCTTTAGGCTTGTTTTTAAGCTCCTTGGGGCTAATCCCGGCAGCGCCTTCGTTTCATTCATCTATACTGTTTCAGGCGTTTTCATAGCTCCCTTCAATGGTATTTTTAGATCTGCTGTAACTGAAGG
>CAZPXL010000149.1:0-5618 GCA_964591005.1 uncultured Eubacteriales bacterium | reverse complement strand
TGATCGTCCGGTCCGCTACCTTGATAAACCCGGGGTCGTAGAAAGTATCACCGGGCCGGACCGCCCCCTCTTCCAGGGCGGCGGCAGCCGTTATTATCTTGTAGGTGGAACCCGGCTCGTAGTTGTACCAGATGCTCGGGTTGTGGTCCCATACTGATTGGGGAGAATTTCTCCAGTCACCGGGATTGTACGTAGGCCGGTTGCCCATGGCCAGGATCTCACCGGTCTTCGGGTTCATTACGATTATTACGGCGAGCTTCGGCTTGTGGGTCTCTACAATCTTATCCAGTTCCCTTTCCACAAAAAACTGAATGGTCTGGTCGATGGTAAGAACGAGATTTTGACCGGGCACAGGAGGGATTAATTTATGGAGGGCTTCAGGTATGTTCCTTCCCACAGCGTCCTTTTCGATTACAATACGACCGGGAACACCCCTTAATTCCTTGTCATAGACGCTTTCAACACCGGTCAGGCCCTGGTTGTCGTCTCCTGAAAAACCAAGCACGTGCGCGGCAAGGCTTTCCTGGTGATAAAAACGCCTGTTTTCTTCTACTAATTCAACGCCGCTGATTGCCAGAGACTTCAATCTCTGGGCCGAATCATAATCTATCCGCCTTTTAAGCCAGACAAAGCCGACGTTATCGGTCAGCTTCTTATATACTTCCTCTTTATCCATCCCCAAAGCCAGGGCTATCTTGTCGGCCGCGTCGCGCTTGTCCAGAATCTGAGGCGGAAAAGCGTAAGCTGAATCAACGCTTACGCTGGTTACAAGCTCGTTGTTGTTGCGGTCGTAAATAGTACCCCGCTTCGCCTCAACAGGCACGTCTCTCATCCTGACTTCCAGGGCTTCGTCCCTTAACCTGTCCCCTTCAACAAGCTGCAACCAGCCCAGGCGGAAAATCAGACCGGAAAATACCACCACAGCGGCCAGAAATACAAGTGTTATTCTTTTGCGAACCAAGATAGGCGTTGTCTGCATCTTTCCCCTCCGCGGGTTCAAATCCCAGTTCTTGATCCGGCCGTACTTTATTTTCCAACCGGTTGACCAGTTCGTCAAAAGCTCTGATGAGACGGCTCTTTTCTTTTTCAGCGGGAGTATTGCCGGAAACCTGTCCCTCGTTCATGCCGGAATCAGGACTCTCTGTCGGCTGGTTTAATCCGGGAACAGTTACAATAAGAATGTTGTTCTCGTCCGGCTTAACCATTCCCAGTTTGTTTACAGCCACGTACTCTACCCGCTCAAGGGAAGTCATCCGTTTTATTTCGTTATCCAGGCTGTGGTTTTCTATACGCAAAAGAGCAAGTTCTTTTTCCAGGCGGGTGATCTGGTATCCCAGAGCGATGACCTGGGAGCAGTAAACAGTGATCGACACACCCACCAAAAAACCTGCGAATACCAGTCCTATCAACGCCAGCCTGTGGTTTTTGGGAAATAATTTCCCCCACGCGATTTTTTTGGGCCGCGGCGCGTCTTCAGACAATCTATAGTAGCCTGTCTTCTCCTGAGCTACTATCAATATTATTCAACCCCTATATAGAATAGAACTTCCTGCCAGGAAGGATATGCCATATTACTGCAGCGTCTATTTATGATTCCAGCCCGTTTTTAAATCTTTTCAGCCACCCTAAGTTTGGCGCTTCGGGCTCTTGGATTGTTTTCTAATTCCTCTTGCGACGGGACAAGAGGCCTGGATGAGATTATCTTCAAGGTGCTCCTGCCGCCGCAAACACATACGGGAAATTCCCTGGGGCATGTGCACGGCGATGCGAGGCGGCGGTATAAATCTTTAATGATCCTGTCCTCCAGAGAATGAAAAGTGATGACACAAATCCGGCCGCCCGGGCGGAGAGCTTGCACAGCGGAACAGACCGCGGACTCCAATATCTCCAACTCCCTGTTTACCGCTATTCTAAGGGCCTGAAAAGTCCTTTTGGCCGGGTGGGGCCCCTGGCGCCTGGCACCGGCGGGAATTGCCTTCTTAATTATTTCCACCAGTTGTCCGGTCGTTTCAATGGGGCGCAGCCTTCTCTCCTCCCGGATAAAGGATGAGATTCTGGAAGCCCAACGCTCTTCTCCGAAATCTTTTATAATTTTTGTTAATTCTTCCTCCGCCAGGTTATTGACCAGGTCTTTGGCAGTCAACGCCTGCCCGGGGTCCATTCTCATGTCAAGGGCTGCGTCATGCTGGTAGCTGAATCCCCTGGCGGGATTATCCAGTTGGTGGGAGGAGGTCCCCAGGTCAAAAAGGGCCCCGTCAATTGCTTTAATCCCAAGGCTGCCTAGAACATCGGCCAGTTCCATAAAATTTGACCTGACCAGGATAACCCTGTCCTTGTAAGGGGCCAGCCTTTTTTCCGCCGCGCTTATAGCCGCAGGGTCCTGATCCAGTGCCACCAGCATCCCGCCTGACGCTGTTCCATTTAAATTCTTTAATATTGCTTCACTGTGGCCCGCACCGCCCAGGGTGCAGTCCACGTAGAGTCCTCCCGGCCTGACATTAAGCCCTTCTAAAACTTCTTCCAGCATTACTGGTTGGTGAAAATAGTTAATCGGAACCGACCTCGCCGCCCTCTTAATTTCATCAGTTTTACTATTCTGTCTGTTTGCCGGCGGTTATAAACCAATATTGAAGTCCATTAGCTTTTCAGCTGTTTCCTCATATGATGATGCCGCCCGCGCGCTGTACTGTTCCCATTGATCCCTCGACCAGATTTCCACCCTGGTGGAGACGCCGATAATGACGACGTCCTTTTCCAACCGGGCGTATTCACGCAGATTAGCCGGGATTAATATTCTTCCCTGTTTATCCACTTCACATATGGCCGCTCCTGAGAAAAAAAACCGAACGAAGGCCCGGGCATCGCCCTTGGTAAAGGGCAAGGATTTCATCTTCTGCTCCAGCGCATCCCATTCCTGTCGCGTGTAAACAAAAAGACAGCCGTCAAGACCCTTTGTTATAATAAAAGAGTCCCCCAGGCCTTCTCGGAAGCGGGCGGGTATAAAAAGCCTGCCTTTGGAATCTATATTGTGCTGGTATTCGCTCATGAACATTTAAGCACAGCTCCGTTATGGATAATCCACCACTTACTACCACTTTGCACCACTTATTCTATAATATAATAAAAATTTCTATATGCAAACAAAAAAATAAAAAAAATTTCACTCATTTGGATAATAATTTAAGTAATATATTTCCGATTTAATTTGTATCTACTATATATAGGAATAACCCTCCGCGATTCATCGCATATATAGAAATATCGTTATAAAAATGCTTTTAACGATCACAAAAAAAACAAGAGAGACAGATATCTCCCTGTTGCAAAACAAGATTCTAACATCGTTGAGATATACTTGCTCTCCTCCTTATGCCACCAGTTGAAAAAGCGTGATACAATCGCCTGGTCTAAAGGCAGATGTCACGCTTTACATATATTCATCAAGCTCATGATATTGATTTTTATACCAGCGCCTGTTTTTATCCGGTTTCCCGCCGACCGGTTTATCACTGCCCCTGTGCAGTGAAACCCTTAAATCCAGGGTGTAATTTTCCGGCGCCAAACATGACTCCGGTAATTTTACAACAATAAATTTTTGTTCTTCCACCTTTAGCCTGTCGCCGGCGGTGTCCAACACCTTTTTCCCCGGCGCCGCCGCCGGTGTTGCACCGAACATCAGGTACAGGCTCAACATAAACAGAACAAGTGCAAAAAAAACAAGACCAAAAACCACCGGTTCCACCAGGCAGCCCCCGCTTTAATTATGATATATCTTATTTCTGCCCAATGTAAATATTTTCCTGCTAATATGCTGTTAAATATCAACAAATTTTATTTTCCTGCTGCTGAACGTTGCAACCTCCCTGTAACCGGTATTTTTAATAAGTTCGATTGCTTCGGGCAAGCCTGAGCCGACGTCTTGCGGGCGGTGCGCGTCAGATCCCATGGTCACAGGGAGGCCGTGTTTAAAAAAAATCTCCAGTAATTCAGGCCCCGGATATATCTCTTTCACCGGATACCTTAACCCGGCTGTATTCACCTCCACGCATACCCCCGCTCTTTTAAAAACCCGCGCGGTTTCTTCGTACAGCGGCCTGAGGTCCCGGGCGGGACGGAACTTAAATTTTTTTACCAGGTCCGGGTGGGCCATAACGTCAAAGAACCCGGTCATGGCAGCCTGCTGTAAAAGCTTAAAATACTGCTTGTAAACCATGTCAATGTCTCTTCTGCCGTACTCTTCCAACTCGGCCGGGTTGTCGAATCCCCAGCCCTCTATAAAATGTACTGAACCTGTGATAAAGTCAAATTTATAAGAGGCAAGAAGATTTTTAAGCTTTTCTTCATACCCGGGCACAAAATCAGCCTCTATCCCCAGTTTCACCCCGACCGGCCCATGGGCGGCGTGATTTTTGATCATGTCAACATAGTGCGGGAGTTCGCTTTCATCCATGGCGTAATCCGGTATCATTTTTTCCGGTGGCAGAAAATAAAGGGGTAAATGGTCACAAAAGCCTACCTCTCTTATCCCCTGACTTGCCGCCGCGTCCAGGTACTCATTGATTTCTCCCGTGGCATGTCCGCAAAGTTTTGTATGCAGGTGGTTGTCAACAGGTATCAAGATCTTGTCAACACCCCTCACGCAGACGCAGTTTCTTTGATACAGACGAAGCCAGGGCGCAGATTCTGTCTGCCAGGCTCACCTCGAGCAGGCCGGCGCCGCAGGCCGGAGTGATCAGGCTGCTTTTTACCAGAACGTCCCTGGCAATTCCCCGTTTTATTAATTCGGACCAGTACTCATCCAGGATTGTGATCAGGGAATCTTCATCTTCGGCCAGCGCCCTGTCATTCATTGTAGGCACCAGGCCCCAGGCCAGCGCTCCGCCCCGTGCCAAAAATCCCGCCAGTGGTTCTGCAAAAGGAATAACAGAGCTAAAATAGCTATAAGCGTCGAAGCTCACCACATCAAGGTTTGACTCAAAGAGCAGCGACCAGTCGATGGCATCGCAGCAGTGCACTCCAACCAGGCCTCCCGCCCGGTGTACGGCCTGGTAAACCGCGTCCATATCCTCCCCGATCATTTCCCTGGTAACAGTGATGTAATTGGACTGACCGTAAACGCCCAGGGCGGGATCATCAATAAAGATCATTACGGGAAGGCCAAAACGCGCCAGTTCCGCGGCCTGCCAGGCCGCATGCATGGCGATGGTCTTGACCAGCAGATCACGCAGCACGTCGTCGTAATAAGCAAAACGGCCGCGCTCGTCCTTAACCTGGAAAGCCACCGTGAGAGGGCCGACCACCTGGCCTTTCAGCATTGAAGCGCCCCCAGTCTCTTTTCCCATCTCTTCAGTAAAGGCGAAAAAACCTGAAGCAAATTCTCTTGAAAAAGCAAACTCGTTCAGCACTGACAGGTCGCCTTCCTCATAAGCCAGGTAAACCGTATAAAATGAAGCCATGCTTTCCGCCCAGTCGGGCCTGGTGGTGTCAAAATATACTTTATTGCCGTCATCGGTCAGCAATCCCATGGTCAGGAGAGGTTTCAGATACTGGTTTACAAAATGCTCCTCCCTGCCGCGCTGCGGCAGCTGGGGCCAGTAGGGTATGTCGGTGAAATATTT
>CAZPXL010000148.1:3319-5641 GCA_964591005.1 uncultured Eubacteriales bacterium | reverse complement strand
ATCTGATTCCCAGTAAGCATTGTTTACCGCGTTAAAAAAATTCCGGAGATCTTCCGGGATCTCATAGTTATCCCCAAAGTGCTGTTTGAGCTGGCGCCTTAATAAATTATGAATGCGGTTCACGTCTTACTCCTCCCGGAACGTGGTGACAGTCATGGTCTGGTTATGCAGTTCCGGCCCCGCGCCAAAAGTAAACGGGCATATTTCCCCGTAGGAATAAAAGCCTGTCAGAGCGGTTTCAAAGCCCAGGATATCTCTTACACCCTCGACTTCTTCTTCTGTCCTCTGCTTCAGAAGCAGCTTTCGTCCCACGCAGCTGATCAGGATCGCCAGTTCGGGTGAGTTAGCTCCAACAGCCTGGAAAGTGTTTTTGGCAGCTTCCATGGCCCCGTCGATCAACCGGTCAAAATTGGCTTTCATCAAGCGGGCGTAAGTGCCCTCCGGCACGTCGCCGGCAAAGGTGAGGCTCTGTTTTTCTTCGTTTATTGATAAAATTGTGCGTACCAGGCCTTTTTCGTGATCTTTTAAACGTATGCTGAGGGGGAAAAGCAGTCCTGCCGCCGGCAACCCTTCAGCGTGTTCGCCCAGGTATAATTTGTACAGTTCCAGCGCCGAACGGCCGTCCATCTCAAATAAAACATTCCCTTCAGACCTGGTTATCAGGCGCTCAGGCCCAAAAGGATCCCAACCTCCCACAGAACCATAGCCAGTTTTCAAACGTTCTCCGTAAAAACCCAAAACGGCAACAGTATCCTTATGCGGAGGTGAATTTAAAAAAGTCAGTGTCTCGTTAAAATCGCTGCCATCTCCGGCCAGGCCGCCGGTAACAGACACATTACCGGGCAGGCGGCACGTTAAACCCTTGACCAGATCGCTGCCGTTTACCGCTAATCCGTCCGAAAGCACAAACAGGTGCGATAATTTTTCCCTGGGTATGGACCGGGCCAGATATTCGCCCGCCTGGAAACTGTCCTCGATTTCGCTCAGTTTTATTTGCGCCCAGTAAAGTCTTGTATGCTTAAACTCGACTGCCGTACATACCAGAGAGTCGTCCAGCACCCGGGTTCCTGAAATTTCACCGGCAGTGGAACAACCCATAATATATGCTTCCGGATATAGATTTCTAATTTCTTCAAAGATTTCTCTCTCGCCTAAAGCTGTTCGGGAACCAAAAACTAAAACCAACTGGGGGCTCATGTTATTTATATCTGCTCTGGACAAGGTCCAGCCGGTTGCCCTGGTCCAGACTCTTTGCTCTACTCTCAGTATAAAAACCCCCTTCAGGCTTATCAGTTTAAAAACCCCTGAAAAACATTCTATTAATCCCAAATTCGTCAATAAGATAAAAATTCCTTTTACTATCAACAGTTTCATTAATTACTATATCGGGATTTTTTGCATTTATCTGAATAATAATTGAAATACACTATTACCTATGTTATTATCACCTCAACCAGGGGGGGATGATATGAAAATAGTTTTTCATGATTTATTCCGCGGTGTATACGATTACGACCCTGCCGCGGCGGCAGGCAGGATGGACTGTATCGTCGACGAGCTGAAAGGTATCTGCGAATTCATTGCGCCCCACCCGGCCGCTGAAAAAGACATACTGCTCGTGCACAGCCGGGATCATCTGGATTGGGTGAAAAACTGCGGACCTTATAAAATCGCACTTTTTTCCGCGGGAGGAGCAATCATGGCAGCGGAAACGGCTATGGGGGGTGAACCTGCTTTCGCTCTTATACGGCCGCCGGGACATCATGCCAGCAGGGATTCAAGCTGGGGTTTTTGCTGGTTTAACAACGTTGCCATAGCAGTGGAAAAAATACGGAATGAAGGAGCGGCAAAGAAAGTTCTTATTGTGGACACGGACCTCCATTTTGGTGACGGTACTGATAATATCTTCGATGATAATGCTGACGTTAAGTATTACCATGTTTTCAACATTAAAGGACTGGAACAATTCCTTGCCATCAACGAGGAATGCGATTTAATCGCAGTTTCAGCCGGCTTTGACAAGCATAAACATGACTGGGGGTTTATTTACTCAACAGAGGACTTTTTCACCATGGGCTGCATGATCTCCAGCCATGCCCGCAAGCACTGCGGCGGCAGGTTTTTTGCCGTACTTGAAGGCGGTTACAACCACCGTGTGCTTGGCAAGAACGTCAGGGCCATGCTGGAGGGATTTGATTCTGTAAAATAATATTTTACAGGATTAACAAGATTGGCAGGATTAACAAGATTAATTATATATAAATTAGCATATTAAGTGCGTAACGAATATGGCTGTTAATCTTAAGATAATAGCCATGTTTT
>CAZPXL010000148.1:0-3219 GCA_964591005.1 uncultured Eubacteriales bacterium | reverse complement strand
CCAGGACTGCTCTGTCTGGCCGGCACGGCGGCGGACATCCCCGCCAGGCTGAGTGCTGCGGCAAAAAACAACACCCCGTGGTAACCCCATCCCTGGGCGATTATACCTCCAAGAAACGGCCCAAGGGCGCTGCATAAATTAAGGGTAGCCTGAAATATACCACCCGCTGTCCCTTTCTCTTCCCCGCTCCTCATGACAATCAAAAGAGCTCCTACGTATAGGCAGGACCAGGCCACGCCTAAAAGCGCCATGATCACGATCAAGTGTGTCAGACCTGTAAAAAAGGCCATGGCGGAAAACACCAGCACAGAAAGCAGCTGGCCTATGAAAAAAATCTTGTACTCTGAATAACCCGCCAGGATGCGCATGACCAGGAACTGCACGGCAAAGTTGATCACCCACAAAAGGCCGATCCAGAATTTATCCATACCCAGTGATGCCAGATAAAGCGGCAGTATGATCCACACTGCGGTGGCGCCCAGGTGACGCAGGAACACAGACATGTAAATCCTGTAATCCCTAACCAGCACCTGCCACAGGTTCGGAGGTTTTTTAAAGTTATACAGTGGTGTTTTTTGAAAAGCCAGTGATATTAAAAATCCCAGCAGGCAGAATAAAAAACTGAGCCAGAAGAGCGTATGGATATCGGCCACAAGCGCCCCCGCCAGGGCGCCGAAAATCCAGCCCAGCGACCCGTATGAACTGTATTTGCCCATGTCTATGCCCGCCTCAAAAGCATAGGCAATTAATGCGGCGGTCGCTATCCCCAGGGAAAATCCCACCGCACCCCGCACCAGCATTAGGATCGGGACACTATCGGCAAGGAGCTGGGTGGCAAAAGCCGCGCTGCTGATTAAGAGTCCCCACTGCACAAAAACAAGCCTGCCCAGGCGATCGGACTTCCAGCCTGAATAAAGAGAAGATGAAAGGAAAGCGGTGCCGTAGACGGCTCCGACCAGCCCGACCTGAAAGTCCGAGGCTCCCAGATCGGCCCCCAGCAGCGGTATAAAAATTATTGAGCCCTGGGTAGCGAAACTGAGCAAAAAATTTACAAGTCCTATCAGCCAACGATAGGACAGTTCTTTACCCGGGCTTGCCGCCAAAACTTGACCTTCTTGTTTACGCATAGTCGTATTTTAATGTCGCGCAACACTTATGTCAATAAAAAAGGAGGCGCCTTAAAGGATGTCAGGATACCGGGCCGGTTCATGTTATCTGTTCTATTGTATGGGCTTTACCGGTCCCGCAGCCAGACCGGTCCGTTTTAGCTTACAGCTTACGCTGATGTCGACCTGTGCGTTGGGCAGCCATTCGTCACGCCAGGTTTCACTGATCTCCTTCCAGAGTCCCGGATCTGTCTCGTAGATCTTTTCCCCGAAACCTAAAAAATCGCTGTGTACTTCCTGTGACTTCTTAACAGCTGCCATTACATTCTGCCGGACCGCTTTTTCCGCCTCATCTTCCAGCATCCGGACATCCTCGGGTTTAGTGGGGTCGATCACTTCGTTCTGTATACTGGACACATACCCTTCTATCTCAATCTCTATATTGAAGAGAAACCCGTCCAGGTTAACGACCGGTGTAATTTTGACTCTTTTTGAATAAATCAGCAGCGAGGCCCAGGATGTTCCCTGGGCAGGGACGGTAATGGTACCGCCCTGTGTCTTATTTTGCATCAGGAGCAGCCCGCGTGATTCCGTAATTTCGAGGAAGGAGATCAACTTGCCCGACTTTAAGACTCCAAAGTTAACAACCTCGATAACCTGTTTTTCACCTTCTCTGATGTCCTTTTGCCGATCTTGCGCGGATGATTCTTCCTGAACCACAATACCGCCTTCCAATTTGGGCGCCAGTTTTACCTCCGGCAAGAAGGGATCCACTCCCGGCCTCTCATATCTGCTCAAGAATTGTCCAAAATTCACCGAACTGGTCAGTGTCACATCCTGCCTGCGCTGAAACGCCGATTTGATGTTAATAGCCGGAATATTTTCAGGGCCGGGATCTCCTTTCAGCAGGATATCCGCCGCTCTTCCTTCAGCCACCATAACCCAGACAGAGCGCCGCAGAGCGGGCTTTCTGGTAAAAAAATCGAGAGGCGATACAACACCTTGACGGGCCAGATCTTCACCGACAATAATGACAGTGGCCGTTTTAAACAGCGCCTTATGCGGCTGCTTTATTTCAAACAGCCGCACCGCGTCACTGACATTGCGCGCCTTAACACTGTAATTGGTATAAGGCCTGACCGGGTTGGTACCACCGCCGCCGCCATCCTGCCCTCTTGCCAGCATGCGGGGTATAATGCACTGAAAGGTAACGAGCACTTCGTCAGGTCCGGCGGCGTCAATAGCTACCATGCTGATATAGGACAGTTGTTCAATTTCAACGCGGTCCCAGCATCCGGCGCAAATATATGGGAGTAACACAATTACTAATAACAAACAGATCCTTCTTACGATACTATTTATCTTGAGTGTTCTCTTCATTCTTTTGCCTCCCCCGCCGCGGAACGCCTTTCTTCCTGAGCAGCGCCAGGCTGTAGAGAAGAATGGGGACCCCCCCTTCCACAGAAAGTCCAAAGACGGGCCATGATGTTGACAGAAAGCCCCTGGCCTGGGTAATGTCTGAAAACGCCAACACAGCCAGAGCCGTGAGGCATACCGCCCCCGGCCATACCAGCGGACGGTGGTCACGCAGGTTCAGGGACTGGGCAAAAGCGACCAGGGCTGTATAATAAAGAAGCGCCACTTTGAGACATACCGTAGTAACCCAGAAGGCCAGGAGAAAGGATTCCACCCGCTCGAAAAAGCCGGTTACGCTGATCATCTTGGCCAGTTCAAAGGAAGGGTAAAGGATCCGGCTTGTCTCCACGGCTCCAAATATGGCAATTTCCATCACTACCAATACCAGCAACGGAATATTTAATAACGAGCTTATCTTTATATTTAGGCCTGAAGCCTGTTCAGAGTTGCGCATGCAGGGAATGAGAAACAGTATGGCCACGCCTTCCCCGTAAAAAGCAAGGAGGGTCAGTGAACCCCGCAGCAGTTCCTGGGGCGAGTGGTCCAGTACTGGTTTCAGCAAGTCCCAATCCAGCTGTGGGAATAGAAAAATTGCGCTGAACAGAATTGTTGACAAAAATAACGGATACAAGATTTCACCTACCCGGGCAAACACCTCCAGACCCAGGTATACCCCGTAGGCTATGGCAAACACATA
>CAZPXL010000147.1:4312-5645 GCA_964591005.1 uncultured Eubacteriales bacterium | reverse complement strand
GCACAGCTACCGGGAGCTGCCGATCCGGCTGGGGGAGCTGGGCCTGGTCCACCGGCACGAGCTTTCCGGAGTACTGCACGGGCTGATGAGAGTGCGCTGTTTTACCCAGGACGACGCCCATATATTTATGCTCCCTTCTCAGGTTAAAGACGAGATAATCGGGGTAATAGACCTGGAGGACGATTTCTACAAGATGTTTGGCTTTGACTACAACCTGGAGCTCTCCACCAGGCCGGAGAACTCCATAGGTTCCGACGAGATCTGGGAGATGGCCACCAATGCCCTGCGGGAAGCGCTGGAATCAAAAGGGCTCCCATACAAGGTAAACGAGGGTGACGGAGCTTTCTACGGGCCTAAAATCGATTTTCACCTGAAAGACTCCATCGGGCGCACCTGGCAGTGCGGTACCATCCAGCTGGATTTCACGATGCCGGAGAAATTCGACCTCGTCTACGTGGGTGAGGACGGCCAGAAACACCAGCCGGTGATGATCCACAGGGTTGTATTTGGCAGCATTGAGAGGTTTATCGGCATTCTCACTGAACACTTTGCCGGTGCTTTCCCGGCCTGGCTGGCGCCGGTGCAGGCCCGGGTGATCCCCATTACCGACCGCCATGGCGAATACGCCCGGAAGATACAAAAAAGCCTTGACGACAAGGGGATCAGGGTAGAGCTAGACACCCGCAACGAAAAAATTAACTATAAGATCCGTGAAGCACAGGCCCAGAAGATACCCTATATGCTTGTTGTGGGCGACAAAGAAGCGCAACAGGGTACCGTGGCTGTTCGCCACAGGTCTGAGGGTGATCTGGGCGCAATGCCGCTGGCAGATTTTGAAAACAAACTGCTGGAAGAAATAAAGACCAGGGCTTATTAGCGAGTTGCGATAAAAATGTTGCAAGGGGAATTCCTTGACTTATCGCGTCATGTGTGCTATAATTCCTTTCGGCAAATAACAAATACTGACAAGTAGAAGCCATCCGCTTCTCACCCTGCGACGCGACTGCAGCCGCTGTCAGCACGGTTTCTTCAAACAAATGTAATTTTGTTTATTGCAGCGGGTGGTTTGACCCGCTTTTTGTTTTTGGTATTATTGGGGAGGTGAACCAGTTATCACAAAAGATTTCCGTATTAACGAGGAGATCAGAGCCAGGGAAGTAAGACTTATTGATAGTGAAGGCGCACAACTCGGCATCTTTACTTCAAGGGACGCCCTGCGTATTGCTGAGGAAAAACAGCTTGACCTGGTAGAAATTTCACCGGCTGCCAAACCGCCTGTATGCAAGATCATGGATTTTGGCAAGTACAAGTATGAACAGAGCAAGCGCGAAAA
>CAZPXL010000147.1:0-4212 GCA_964591005.1 uncultured Eubacteriales bacterium | reverse complement strand
TAAAGTTGCCAAAGATTAAGACCCACCGCGGGGCCGCCAAGCGGTTCAAAAAGACGGCCAGCGGCGAATTTAAGGGCTCTCACGCTTTTCACAGCCATATTCTCGGGAAGAAAAACGCCAAGAGGAAAAGGGGTCTCCGCAAGGCCACCATCGCCAGCGCGGCCGACGCTAATCGCCTGAAGAGGCTGTTGCCCTAGATTTAACGTGTCACATAAAGGAGGAATAAGCCATGCCACGGGCGAAAAGCAGTGTGGTTTCAAGAAATAGACACAAAAAAATCCTGAAACTCGCAAAAGGGTACCGGGGTTCCAAGAGTAAATTATACCGGGTGGCCAACCAGCAGGTAATGAAGTCGCTGGTTTACGCTTACCGTGACCGCAGGAACAGAAAACGTGATTTTAGAAGGCTGTGGATTACCAGGATTAACGCAGCTGCAAGGATGAACGGGATCTCATACAGCCGCCTGATGAACGGTTTGAAACTTGCCGGTGTGGATATCAACCGCAAGCTTTTATCGGATATGGCCGTAAATGATTTTCAGGCATTTGGCCGGCTGGTTGAGGTAGCCAAAGGGAAACTCTAAAGAACCCATAAGCATGGTTATCACCATGCTTTTTAATTTTATGAGGGGCGGGAGACAACCTTGGTGGGCAAAAACAATCCCCGGATTAAATATGTGCGCCGTCTTTCGAACCAGCGGTTCAGAGATAAGGAAAAAAAATTTCTGGTGGAAGGAATACGCTTTGTGGAGGAAATCCTTGATTCCGCATGGCCGGTGGAAATGCTGGTCTACAGCGGGAGGCTCTTGGAAAACCCGCGTGCGAAAAGTCTTTTTAAAAAAGCGGCCGCCAGGAATGTAAGTTTAGCAGAGGTTGAAGAAGAACTGTTCGGCGAGCTGGCGGAAACCAGCACACCCCAGGGAATTATAGCCGTGGCGGGGATGCGCGGGAGCTCGCTGGCGGATTTGGAGACGATAGACGATCCTGCCCTGCTGGTGCTGGTTGACGGCGTGCAGGACCCCGGCAACCTGGGCGCCATAGTGCGGTCAGCAGATGCGGCAGGCGCGGGGGGAGTCATTCTCTTCAAAGGGACAGCTGATATTTATAATCCTAAAGCCCTGAGGGCGACCATGGGTTCAGTTTTTCACCTGCCGGTAATACAGGGCGCCGCCGCGGAGGACGTCCTGCCATATTTATTCCGCCGGGGAATAAAAACTGTAGCCGGCGATCCACGGGGGAGCAAGGTTCTGTATGAAGTTGACCTGAAAACACCCTGCGCTCTGGCTGTTGGCGGCGAGGCCGGCGGAGTAGGCGCGGTATTAAAAGAAAATGTGGACGAATTGGCGCGTATACCGATGCCCGGTCGGGCCGAATCATTAAATGTGGCAATTTCTGCCAGTATCATGCTGTACGAAGCTTTGAGACAGCGCGGCTCCTGTTGATTGTGGAGCTTTTATCGCTCCCTGCCCGATTTTGGATTGCCACTATTTTTCTGCAAACTTTCTTGTCATCAAATTTTGCTTGTGATATAATCAAAACCGAAAAGGCTCCCAAAAAATTGAGGAAAGGCTGTGGTTAAATGTCATTAACCGCCGAATTTTTTTGGAGGCTGTTTGAGGCGACAGGATCGGTTAGAGCCTATATATTATATAGGAGGCTGGCTGTGCACTAGGTTGTATTGTTTTGTTTAGTATTTGTATCTTTAAACTTAATAATTGAGTACAGGCAAAATTTAATAGACAAAAATTAATAGCGATGAAGGGGAAAAGTAGATGGCCGGCGTTCCTCAGGGAAGGAGGGCCTTTTGACTGAAAGCCTTCCTGGAATCAGGACCTTCGAAGTTCACCCCGGAGCTGCAGCTGAACGTTATAAACGAGTAGGTGTCGCCGGAGCTTCTCCCGTTATCAGGAAGGTGGTTTTGTGGGTTATGTTGGCCCCGTATTTATTGTGGTTTATGCTTAAGTGAGTATAAACTAGAGGGTGGTACCGCGGAAAGTTATTAATCCGTCCCTGTAGAGGGGCGGTTTTTTATTTTATTAAAAAATACAGCCCGGGAGGTTACTAGATGAAAGACAGCTTGAAAAAACTGGGTGAACAGGCCTGCGGGGAGATGGCCGGGGCCGGAAACCTGGACCAGCTCAACGAAATCAGGGTCAGGTATCTTGGCAAGAAGGGAGAACTCACCCAGATATTAAGGGGCATGGGCGGCCTCAGCGCGGAAGAGAGACCCCGTATCGGGCAGGTGGCCAACGAGGTCAGGGCCGCTATAGAAGAGGAGCTGGCAGTACGGTCGGCATCTCTAAAGGAACTGGTCAAAGAACAAAAATTAAGGAGTGAGGGAATAGATATAACACTGCCCGGCACCCCAAGACCGCGGGGCGGCACCCACCCTTTGAACGCCGTGCTGGAAGAGATCCAGGATATCTTCCTTGGTTTAGGATACAGCATTGCCGAGGGGCCGGAAATTGAAACAGATTATTACAACTTTGAAGCTCTGAACCTGCCAAAAGATCACCCGGCGCGGGATATGCAGGACACGTTTTTCATCAGCGGTGAAATCCTGCTGAGGACCCAGACCTCGCCGGTCCAGGTGCGGACCATGGAAAAAACCGCCCCGGAGCTGCCGGTCAAGATTATTGCGCCGGGCAAAGTATACAGGCGTGACGATGACGCAACTCACTCGCCGATGTTCAACCAGGTGGAGGGACTGGCCGTCGACCGCCGGATCACTTTCAGCGACTTGAAAGGCACCCTGGCGCTCTTTGCCAGGGAGATGTTCGGGGCGAAAACCAAAACCCGCTTCCGC
This sequence comes from uncultured Eubacteriales bacterium, assembly GCA_964591005.1. Classification (GTDB taxonomy): domain Bacteria; phylum Bacillota; class Desulfotomaculia; order Desulfotomaculales; family Pelotomaculaceae; genus Syntrophopropionicum. The sequence goes on along the minus strand of CAZPXL010000147.1, from coordinate 1,407 downwards.
CCCAGCTATTTTCCCTTTACGGAGCCCAGCGCGGAGGTGGACGTTTCCTGTGTGATGTGCGGCGGCAAGGGATGCAGGGTATGCTCGCATACGGGCTGGCTTGAAATTCTCGGTTCCGGCATGGTGCACCCGCGGGTGCTGGAGGTCTCGGGGTACAACTCCGAGGAGGTAACCGGCTTTGCTTTTGGCATGGGGATCGAGCGGATTGCCATGTTGAAATACGGTATCGACGACATGCGCCTTTTGTTTGAAAACGACCTGCGCTTCCTGCGGCAGTTCTAAAAAACAAAGATTAAAACAAAGATCAAAATATAATCACAAGATTAACAAGATTTAACGGATTAACAAGATTAAAGATATAAACTTAAATCATATAATTATAGACCTAATTTGAAGATTAAAAACTTTTTTATATATAAATAAGTAGATTTTACTTTACCTTTTGAGAAATCCTGTTAATCTTGAAAATCTTGTTAATCCTGTGAAATATGTTTTAAAATCATTGTTAAACCTGTGAAATTTTATTCTATTATCAGGAGGGGTTCCATAACGTGAAAGTATCTTATAAATGGCTGCAGGAGTTTGTTGATATAGACATATCACCCCGGGAACTGGCCGACCGGCTTACCCTTGCCGGTATAACCGTGGAGGGAGTCGTGGAGACCGGTAAGGGCGTTGAAAAAGTCCTGACCGGCAGGATCGAGTCTATCACCGGTCACCCCAACGCAGACAAGCTGGTCGTCACATCTGTCAATGTGGGTAGTGAAAAACTACAGATTATTACCGCGGCCACCAATGTCAGAGAAGGGGACGTCATTCCGGTGGCCGTAGAGGGAGCGAAGCTGGCCAGCGGCCTGGTGATTAAGCGGGCCAAGCTCAGGGGCGTGGAATCGCGCGGTATGATGTGCTCCGGCAAGGAACTTGGCATCGATCCCAAAACCATGTCCCCCGAACAGGCCAACGGTATCATGATCCTCCCGCCCGGCACCCAGATTGGAAAAGACGCCAGGGAAATACTGGGCCTGGACGACTATATTTTAGAGCTTGACCTCACGCCGAACCGCGGGGACTGCCTGTCTGTGATCGGCGTGGCCCGGGAGGCGGCCGCCCTGCTGGGAAAACCATTCCGGCCGCCGCAGCCGGCACTTAAGGAATTGGATGAAAAAATTGAAGGGCAGGTCAAAGTTGATATAGCGGACCCGGACCTTTGCCGCCGCTTCGTGGGCAGGCTGATTAAGAACGTCCGGGTCGGCAGTTCGCCCCTGTGGATGCAGCAGCGTCTGCGGGCCGCGGGGATGAGGCCGATCAACAATATTGTGGACGTGACCAACTACGTTATGCTCGAACTTGGCCAGCCCATGCACGCTTTTGATTATAATCTTTTGCAGGACGGCCATATTATCGTGC
>CAZPXL010000146.1:2403-5662 GCA_964591005.1 uncultured Eubacteriales bacterium | reverse complement strand
GTTTACAACCGGTTGATAGAAAAGGCTCAGGGTAAATTTTAAGGGGGAATGATTGTTTTGCCGCAGACAAGCGAAATTCTACTAAGCGGAACGGGCGGTCAGGGACTGATCCTGGCAGGTCAGATACTTGCCGAAGCGGTAGTCAGAGACGGCAAAAACACTGTCCAGACCCAGTCATATGGACCGGAAGCACGCGGCGGGGCCAGCAGGGCCGAAGTGATCATAAGCGAGGGTGAAATAGATTACCCTCGGGTAACCAGGCCGGACGTCCTGCTTGTTATGAGCCAGGAGGCTCTCAGAAGATTTGCCGGCAAGTTGACTGAAGACGGCATCCTTATGGTCGACAGCACTCATATTCACGATATTCCGGCGACAAACGCCAGAGTGTATAAAATACCGTACAGTAAAATTGCGAAAGAAATTCTCGGCAAAGAGATGGTGGCCAATATTGTGGCCCTTGGCGCACTGGCTGCAATTTCAGGCGTGGTCACGAGAGAATCTTTAACATCGGCGCTGATGTCACGCATTCCCCGGGGCACTGAGGCCTTAAATCAAAAGGCCCTGGAAATTGGCTGGGATTACGCATGCCGGGTCGCGGCCTAACTTTAAATAATTAAGTATTGCCTGATTATAAACCCATATCCCGTCTTTGGTAAAAATTTTTAAAATTTGATACCGAATGAAGGGATTTTTCTTTTTAGCCTTATTATTCCATAAAATTTTGACCCGCGTGAAATAAAGTAGGAAAAAACAGATGCATCCAGAATAATATAACGGAAAAGAGTTATCAGCTTACAGGGAGTTGCATTAGATGTCCAGGCTTGCTCAGGTTAGTGAAAACGGCCAGAAGGTGGCCGAAGCCATTGCATCGGTTCTTAAGGTGGAAGCCGAAATCATTGACACTGAACTGGTGCGCGTTGCGGGGACCGGGATCGTGAGAAACGATGTCGGGTCACGCCTGCTCCGCGGTTTTGTTAATAAGCACGTCCAGCAGACAGGGAATCATATCTTTATCAGTGAAGCGGGCTTTCATCCGATCTGCTTGTCCTGCCCTCTTTCAGGGCGGTGTTTTTACCGGGCTTCAATAGTATACCCGATAACCGCCGAAAACGAGGTAATCGGTACAATCAGCCTGATGGCCTTTGACGACGCCCAGAAAGAAACTCTTTCAAAGAATTCCGATTACCTGATTGAGTTTATCGGGCGGATGGCTGACCTGATCAGCAGCAAGGCCCTGGAGCGGGAAATTGTGGCCGAGCGGATGGTCATGGCCAATCGCCTGGAAGCGGTTGTCGACGCTGTTTATGAAGGTGTTGTGGCGGTAGACAGCGAGGGTATGATCACGCATTTTAATCAATCTGCCGAGCGTCTATTTGGAACCAAAAAGGAACACATGATCGGCAAAGACGCCAAAGAGATACTCCCTTCCCTGCCCCTGTCTGAAGTGATGCAGGAAGGAAAAGGTTTTAATTCACGTGAAGTGTTTTTTAATTTTGGCGGGCGCAAACTGCATCTTCTCAGCACGGCCAGGCCGATCAAAGTGGAAAAAAGCCCGATAGCCGGAGTTGTTGCCTCATTTCGTGATTTCAAGGAAACACAGAGACTGGCCTACGAAATTATGAGCACGCAAGAAATGATTGATTTTGAGGATCTTGTCGGTGTCAGTAAATCGTTTGCAGAGGTAAAATCCAAGGCAGTCAAAATATCTTCCGGCAACCTGACGTTACTGATTGTGGGGGAAAGCGGGACCGGAAAAGAAGTTTTCGCCCGGGCCATTCACGCCAGCGGTCCCCATGGACACAAGCCGTTCGTGGCAATAAACTGCGGGGCTATTCCGGAAAATTTACTGGAAACGGAGCTTTTTGGTTACGATGAGGGAGCTTTCCCCGGCGCCAGGCGGGGCGGTAAACAGGGTAAATTTGAACTGGCCGACGGCGGTACCATTTTCCTTGACGAGATCAGCAACCTGTCCCTCTACCTGCAGGCCAAGCTTCTAAGGTATCTGCAGGACCGCAGGATTGAGCGGGTAGGCAGCGGCAGGATGCTCCCTGTTGATGTGCGGGTAATCGCGGCGACAAACAACGACCTGCAGGATATGGTCAGAAAGAACCTGTTCAGAGATGAGCTGTATTACAGCCTCAGCGTCATTCCCCTGGTCATACCGCCACTGCGGGAAAGACCGGAGGACATACCGCTGCTTCTTGACCATTACATGAAAAGGTTCAGCAAACTTCTCGGAAAAGACATCCAGGGTTTTAACGATGAGGCCATGAAAGCCTGCATGAAATACTACTGGCCGGGCAATGTCAGGGAACTGGTCTACGCAGTCGAATACGCCATCAACCTTGAGGAAAACGTACTGATATCCCTGGAAAGCCTTACTCCCGAAATCCGCGAGGAAACAAAAAAAAGGACCAGGGACGGCATTGCCGGCGACGGCCGGCTGCTGCAGCTCGCACAAATAGAAAAAGAAGCGATTACCGCGGCGTTGGACCGGTTTGGCTGGAGCGACGAAGGGAAGGTCAGGGCGGCCCGGGCTCTGGGCATCAGCAGGGCCACCATCTACCGGAAGATCCAGAGGTACGGCTTAAAGCCGGCTTAAATATGACGTGAGTCGTTGGATGTGGGAAAATCCTGCATTCCTAATGAGCCTGCAAAAATAATAAAGGCTTTCTTGCTGTTAATATTCTGGGGCAGGCTTAATAGAAAAGCTTGTCCCTCTTTTACTCTTCAACCGGATAGGAACCCAAAACCTTCAGGCCGATAGTTATAGCGGCCACCTGGCGCAGCGCTTCCATGACCTCCGGCTGCTCCTGCCCGCCCACAAGATCTATGAAAAAAAGGTAGTCACCCAAATTTTTTTTCGCCGGCCTTGATTCTATGCGGGTCAGGTTGATCCCGCGCACCGCAAATTCACGCAGTATGGCATAAAGCTCTCCCGGACGGTCTCCCACACCAAAAACAATGGATGTCTTATATTCCTGTTCCGGATTACCCGGCAGCTGCCCCTTTCCCACAACCCAAAAGCGTGTGACATTGTCCGGGTAGTCGTTGGCAGCGGGCACAATTTCCTGTAAACCATATTTTCTGCTGGCCCTTGCCGGCCCCAGGGCAGCCCAGGGTCGGCCGCTTGCCGCAACTTTCCTGGCAGCGTCCGCAGTACTGGAGCACTCTGTTAAAACAGCAGCCGGGAGTTCCCTGCGGAGAAAGTTACGGCATTGAGCCAGCGCCTGGTAATGAGAGAAGACTCTTTCCACCT
>CAZPXL010000146.1:0-2303 GCA_964591005.1 uncultured Eubacteriales bacterium | reverse complement strand
AGAAAGTTACGGCATTGAGCCAGCGCCTGGTAATGAGAGAAGACTCTTTCCACCTGTTCAAGCCTTATACCCCGCCGGGCCATTAAAGACTGGCAGACCGGCAGAAAAATCTCCCCGCGCACTTTCAGATCATACGGGCCGGCCAGCAGGTCGAGTACCGCGCCGACAGCGCCTTCAGTAGAATTTTCCACCGGGACAACCCCTTCATCAAGCCTTCCGTCCGCGACCCCGTTGAAGACTTCTTCCAATGAAGAGCAGACCACCATATCGATCGCCCTGCCATTGACATAAAGGATGGCAGCCTCCTCGGAAAATGTGCCTTCAGGTCCAAGATAGCCTATCTTACACATTAAATACAGCCTCCCCCTACAACACGCCCTACCGCGGCAGCCACCATTCTCAGCCCCGCCATCAGGGCGTCGAAATCTTCGGGCGTCAGGGACTGGGGACCGTCACACAGCGCCTTGCATGGCTCGGGATGGACCTCTACGAGCAACCCGTCCGCTCCTGCCGCCACCGCCGCCCTGGCCATCGGTGTCACCAGCCGCTGCACCCCGGTTGCATGACTGGGATCCACTATAACCGGGAGGTGGCTTAGTCCTTTGACTAAAGGAACGGCGCTAAGGTCCAGCGTATTGCGGGTGGCATTTTCAAAAGTACGGATGCCCCGCTCGCATAGGACCACATTTTCATTGCCCTCGGACACAACGTACTCGGCCGCCATCAGCCATTCCTCAATAGTTGAGGAGAATCCCCGTTTTAATATCACCGGCCTGCCCGAACGTCCCACCATGCGCAGCAGGTGGTAATTCTGCATGTTCCTGGCTCCCACCTGGACCATGTCCACATATTTCAGCGCCAATTCCAGGCTGGCCTCATCTATTATTTCGGTTACAGTAACCAGACCGGTTTCCTGTGATGCCTCGGCCAGTATTTTTAGCCCTTCCTCCTCCAGCCCCTGGAAACTATAAGGTGAGGTTCTCGGTTTGAACGCTCCGCCCCGCAGGATGGCGGCTCCCGCCTGTCGCACCCTGCGGGCAGCGGCGAGCAGCTGCTCCCTGCTTTCAACCGCACAGGGACCGGCGATAATTGCCAGTTCGTGATCTCCTATAATGACGTTCTTAATTTTGACCGCACTGGGTTTTCCTTTTGATTCCCTGCTCACCAGCTTGTAAGGTTTCATAATGGGCACGATCTTTTCAACTCCCGGCATCGCTTCCAATCCAAGAGAAGCAATCTCCTGGCGATCTCCAACCGCGCCGATGACCAGCCGCTTCACTCCACGGATAAAATGGATTTCAAAACCATATTGTTCCAGCCTTTGTTGAACAGCTGTAATTTGCTCCGGACCGGATGTTAAATTCATAACCACTACCATTTTACAAACCCCCATTTAGATAAAATAAAAACCTGCCGCTCCCACATTAGGGACGAAAACGGCAGGTTTCCGCGGTACCACCCTGATTGACCAAAACAGGCCCTCTTTTTGGAGTACGGGAACGCTTACCGGGAGTTGACGACCAGAAGATAATTCCGCTAAAAACAAAAAAACCTCTCGCCCGTCAGGGACGAGAAGCTTTAGGCTTTCCGCGTTACCACCCTGGTTGGTCCATGGCAAAAACCATAGAACCCCCTCGGTAAGAGTACGGGAATAAACATTCCGATACCCCCTCCCTTCTAACGTTGGGAGATTACGTCCAAACCTACTTGCCGCGTCGCGGTTTCAGCCGGCGTCTCCGGAGAGAACTTCAACAGGTCATATCCTGGGTGTGCTTCCAGTCGGTGACACTCCCTCCCTGTAGGACTGGGTCCGGTCTACTTTTCTCCTTCACAGACTTTAAAAATATAGAATAAAGATAGTATACCTTCTTCTAAAACAAACTGCAAGGGGCAGAACAAATTTTTCTAAATAGTTTTAACAAATGCTTATATGACGCTTTATTTAATAATGTGTTTGTTAACTTGTTATCCGAACTAATAATATTTTTTTGGCCATTTGCAATTGATTAACCATAAAAAAAGTGGCTGATTACATTATATGGGCTTATAGCTGCCAGACAGCCTTTAAGCAAAAAAGTTAAGGTTCTCACCTGAATTGGTAAGAACCTTTTTACCGTGTTTTTTACTTGACAACAATATTAACCAGTTTACCCGGCACCGGTATTATTTTAACTATTTTTTTACCTTCAGTCAGATTTAATATTTTGGGGTCCTTCATGACCCTTTCCTGCATCTCCCCGGCCGTCAACCCCGCTGGAACCAGCATGCGGTCTCTTACCCTGCTGTTGATCTGCACAACTATC
>CAZPXL010000145.1:1763-5662 GCA_964591005.1 uncultured Eubacteriales bacterium | reverse complement strand
TTCTAATTTCTTAGAAAATCAAGGTCACAACATTACGACCATCGAGACCGACGCGACCCTCACGAACACGAGCGAAGAAGCCGACGCTTTCCGAACGATTGGTGAACTGCGTATCAGCCTGCACGGTCAGGGTAGAATTATCATCGGGGTTATTCTCAACAAGGCGAGCAAGGAAGTCTTGGCGCTTGTCGATACCGATAACAACCTGCTCAGAACCCGGCGAGAACACGGCGGTGCCGGATTTGGCGTAGCCTTCGTAGGTCTTAGAACCCGCGTAGTTGGAGAACAGAATGTTATACGCTTGGCCAACGCCGAGGTCGTACACATTAATAAGTTCCATACCGTAGATAGACGGATTACCAACAGCTTCGTAGATGTCCTGACGGAACTTATCGGGGCCACCAAGGGGGAAGGTGGTGCCGAGAGTCGTGTTCAGGGGCTCGAAAGCCATGTTACGAATCTGCTCCATAAACTCAGGCGAACCAACGAGGCTGGTAATCGCACGGCCAGCGCCAGCGGGGGTACCACCAACCCACGAGCTGTTCACACGGCTCATAAGGGTGACGAGGCGGCTGATGTCCTGCGGTTTAACAGTGCCCTGAGTGGCGGAACGGGTGACTTGATAAGTTTCCGTACCACGATTCAAGTAGGTTGACTGAGCACCGATAGCGCCGAGAACCGCGAATGAATTAGCTTCCTGCTTGACAAGAAACTCCTGAGCCATACGTTGCAGGTACTTGGCAACCACGTCAACGCGGGCGGCGCGAACGTAATTGAGCGGGAACGAAACGGCGGATTCAAGAGCGTAGGTGCTGACGGGAAGCTCGGTCACGTCAAAAGCCTGAGAGGTGGCAAGGCCACCCGGACGAGACTGCGCCCACACTTTGATGAAGTCAGCCTGTTTGATGTCGAACATCGAATCAAGCGGAATCGTGGCGGGGGTGCCGTAATCGTAGGTCCAAGTCGAGAACAGGTTGCCAATAACGCCCTCAGACTCAATCACTTTCATGATCGGCTGGGTGATGAAAGCGGCGAACGCCTCGCGGGCGGCAATCGCTTTCAGCATGTCCTTATCGGCCATCTGTTTGAGAAGAGCGGAAACCTTCTCGTTCTTTTCGATAGTAATTTTCTTCATTTAAGTTGTCCTTTCTTATTAGGCGTTGAGGCTCAGTTTGATGAGAGCATAACCACCCTGCGCCGAAAACTCATTACTGAGGCCGGTATTGGTAGCGGTCGGGAGGCTGGTAAGGAACTTACCCACAACCTGATTCGGGTTATAAAGCTGGCCGGTGACGCCGAATTTAGCGGTGTTGCTCGGGCTGATAGCCGCAATACGACCATCGCCAGAAGCGGAAACCACAGCGAGATTACCCGGCTGTACGCTACCGTTAGCTTGGTCAATATAGTTACCCCAAATACCGATGATACCATTGGTGATAACCGGTACAGTTTCGCCAGACACAACCACGCCAAGTTCTTTAGCGCGCTGCGGGAACATCTTGAGGGGCAGACCATTCGGGTCGGTCTCAAGAGTGCTAAGGCGGGTAAAACCAAGGGCGTTAAAAGCAGTATCGCCTGAAGCGGTCGGCTCGACCTTCATCTTGGTTTCATAACGGTTGCTGAACAGGTAAACGCCAGCAGTGTTATAGTTACCACCGACAGCCGTAGACGAGAAACCGTCCGCGTTCTGCGGGTTAGCGGCACCAGTCACGATCTTGACGAGCGTGCCAGCGAGTCCCGTGGGAAGGGACGAATAAAGACTAATAACGTCATGTTCGTTAATGTCTTGGTAGGGGTACAAACGAGTATTAATCGTAGGCATTTATTTTTTCTCCGTTGAGATTATTGTTTAGGATTTACTTGGCTTCGGAAATTGGCTTGCCGTCAATTTTCACAGCGGAGCCAAAAGCTGATTTCATTTGGGCGAAAAGGTCCGCGTCGAAACTGACACCGTTGGGAACAACTGATTGATTGGGAGTTTCTGTGACGGAAGCGATTGCCGCTTTGATTTCCGGTTTTACTTCCGGCTTATCTTCACATTTTCCCTCTTTTTCTTTGTTCTCAGCCGCCTTTTTCGTCTTACTCTTTTCTTTCATAAGAACCCGCGCTTTCTTTTGGTAAGCGGCGAATTCCTCGTCAGAACGAATATTTTTAACTTCTGAGGCGATAACGGAATTATCCTCTTCAGTAAGTTCAAACTCACCGTTAAGAGCTTCCATACGCTCATTATAGCTTGCAAGAGCTTGCTGGGCCGCAACTTCCGATTTAATCTGTTCAAGTTCTTGACGCATCTGCGCAAGAGCCTGTTCGGTTTCGGTAGCACGTTTTTCAGCAGCGGCGCGGGCCTCTTCAGCCTGTTTCACTGCGCTTTCTTTCGCGGCGAGATCAGCCACCCATTTTTCAGCCCCATCTTTAATGGAAGCGACAAAATCGGTGACAGCCGCGCTGGATTCCTGCTTGCGAATTTCTTCCCAAGAGGCGGTTAGCTGTTCAATAGATTCAATCTTCATAAGATTAGTCGTAATATTATTTACACTGATATTTGAGGTGTTTATATTTTTTTCTTTTATTTTTTCTTTTTCTTGAGAAATCGTTTGCGCGGCCTCTTTATTGTTTTCTTCAACAATTTCCTTTACGGTCTCTATTTGAACTTCCGATTTAATACAATTTTCAACCGCAAGAATCCCCTTAACTTCCGCAGCGGGATTCGGAACGATAGAGTATCCAAGGATAATAGGTTCTACACCGTCAACGCCTTGAATTACTCTATATACAGGAAGGCCCTTTTTGTCTTTACCGGGGCCGCCGTTACAACGGAGCAGGCTATTATAGAATTCAAACTCTTGGTCTTCCGGCTGAATAAACTTGGCTTCAAATAAATTCTTGCTACCAACCGCGATGGAATATGAATCGAATGCAATTTCCCAGCTTAAAGATAGAACCTCGTCATCTTCGGAATCGCCGCTTTGGTAAATATATTTTGTTACCATTGGCGCGATAGCCTTCCAAAGGACGCCGCCAACCGCCATGTTAAACGGAGTTTTTAATTCTCCAATTTGCTCTTGCGAAATAGGTTCATTTGAACCAAAACAGGTAAAGCCAGTATGTAAAATAGCACCGACCACGGTTGTTTTGTCGTGGTCCATTGAAATATACTTATTACATGCGGTCCCGTTAATCTTTATAGCGGTATCACCTGTAATACCATCATCATTCTTATTGATTAATCCGCCAACCGCACCGTTTGCACTAAAATATAGAAGGTCCGGCGCTTTTTCGGGATCAACCCCGTTGGGGAAAATACCAGTAAGCGGCGCTAGAGAGGCCGTCGCAATTTTACGTTCCTCTTGAGAGGGCGCGATAATTTTAGCTATACTCTGGAACTCAGAGCGGAAACGGTATTTAGATAAATCCATAGCGACGTTATTTTACGTATTTTACACGAAAAAACGCACTAATTATTATTTTTCCGTTTCTTTATAGATTTCTTTAGAACGCTCAAGAATAACTTCGGAGCGATATATCAAATCGTTCCCATACTGGCGCATTGCCTCGTTTTTATTAGTTCTGCCAAAATACTCTATTTCAGCGCCCAAAATCTCCATCTTTTTAGAGACTTTTTCCGCCTCTTTGAGAAGCCCGTTTAAGCTCCAATCTATCTTTTTTACTTTCTTATTCGGGCTTTTCATAAGGTTTTACTTTCACAGTTTTGAATGGCGAAGAATCGCGGCCTGCCAATCATCAACTTTGTATTCATTACAAATATCAACGATTTCGCTGGCTATATCATTTGGAATCAAAGGCGGCGCATCGACACTCGCCTTCACCATATCATGCCATTTGCCCCGTGGATAAATAGTAATGATTGACTTGGTAAGTATATGCGCCACGTTCTTTTG
>CAZPXL010000145.1:0-1663 GCA_964591005.1 uncultured Eubacteriales bacterium | reverse complement strand
TCCTCTTGGTTTTTAAGCGATTCACCCTCGTCCGGTAGAATACCGGTTTCAATAGCCTTGATGATTTCTTTGGGAGTAAGTACGCCCATCTGACCAAGCTGCGCGTAAATGCGGTCAAGAACAGTTTCGTCTTGAAGATTCATTTCTTGGAATCCAACTTCGGGAATTGTGCGGAACCCCATTGTGTCGCAAATCTGTTGGATTTCTGGTAGCAAGAATCTTTGTAAAAATTCATTTTGACCCTCTTGAAGTCGCTGAATGAAGATTTTGGCTTTAATCTGGGCATTGGCGAATTTATCATCGCCAGTCAGAATAGATTGTAAACCCTCTCGAATATCTTCGTTTACAATCTGATACTTCTCCGGTCCAAGAGCAGAGAGATCGGGTACTTTCCATTCCGCTTTTACAGTCCAATCCGCCACGATAACGCGGGAAACCGAGGGATTAGCCAAAACATTACGGAGATTAACCATGTTGTTTTGATTAAGCCCGTTTCCGCCGTTTTCTTTAGATGGAGATTCGCCCATCGTAACGAGAAGGAGAATCTGCTCGATAAGATTGGACATAAATTTGTCCATCTTTTGAAGAGATAACTTCCATTCGATAAGCGGAAGTACCGGATAAACCATTGGAACTGCTAAAGGCTCGTACCCCTGTTTCTTATAGAACGCAAAACGGAGGCGTTCTGGGTCAAGCGGAATATAAAGGCCAAGTGGGAAAGTCGCCGTCTTCTCAATCTCCGTTCTAATTTGTTTTGGTAAATCGGCGAGAACCTGTTTGTCTTGCTCGGTGATAGGATGGCGTAAACGCTCAATTTCATACGTTGAAAGTAAGCGAACGTAGGAGTAGGGGGCCGCAATACCCGTCGGCACGAACACGTTTGACGGATTTAAAAGTTCGTAACGAATCGGAATACGATTTTCCTTAGCAGCAAAAGATGTTTGAAAGTTCTTGTAATACGAAGTGCCGAATTTTCCGCTAAACTTATATAAAAACACGTTGCCGGAACGATAATACTCGCGGAAAAACTGCTGTTTTAACTTATTAATTTGAGCAGCTTGTAACCATTCCTCAAAAAACGTCTTAACGGTCTGGTTATCGCTCTTTATATAGAGGGGCTGACTGGAAAACTCTACAGCGACTTCGATAGCGTTGCGTACAATAGGCACGCCGCAATAAGCCCTTGAGCACAGGTCGATAGCGTCAGAAATACCAGTATATTCCCTATTACCGTTATAATTCTGCCACGGCAAGGGCATCGCCTTAATATTTTCAAAGGCGTTTAATGCGGTGCCGGGCTGATTCGTTCTTACGCCCCTTGAAGAAACCCCTACTGGGGCGGTGGCCGCCGTAGATATATGTGTGGCCGCATAGTTAATATCGGGCATTTTAAAGTCCGATTGAGGCGCTGAAACCTCTACGTAAGCCGCGCTATCATTTTTGCGGGATTCCCAGTATTCCAAATTCCGTTTTGTATATTGTCGCGGCATTGTGATAAAAGTCGTTATACGCTTTTACACAATTTCTCAGCGACTTTTTCATACAAAGTCAGAAATTGTCAGAATTAGTTTACTTTCGCAAACAAGAAACCGCAAATTTCAATATGTTTTATTTTTAATTGAAACTCTCATTAGGCTGAAACAAACATTTTAAAAAATCACCA
>CAZPXL010000144.1:0-5710 GCA_964591005.1 uncultured Eubacteriales bacterium | reverse complement strand
AGCCACCCGGTCACCGTTTTCCGGATGGGACCCCGTGTCATGGTTTAAATAAGCCTGGTCATATACGAGTCCGGTTTGCACAAAACATACCCCTTTCATAAACGGGTCTTTCCCGGCGGCTCTCAACTCAAACGGATATAGCCGTGTTGTTTATAAAGCTCTTTATATATATGCAGGCGGCAGGTTTTTATTTTTATTTGCCGCCCTGCTCGTGCTCCCTCCTGCCATAAGGCAGCGGGATAAACTGAACTGAAGGCCTGCGCTGGGCGGGCTGCGGATAAAGATCCATCAAAGCGTAAATATCCTCCATCAGACCAACTGTAACAGGAAGTCCCATCTTTTTGAGCTGTTCACAATCGATAGGATAGTCATGAGTCCAGTTACCGCTTGACAGCAGTTCCGCCAGTTCTTTTGCCTTGGATTCCTCCATCTTGTCTGACAGGAGGTAATTGACAAAATCCCTGACCTGCGTCATCGCCTTGGCGGCAATTTCCGCCAGCATCAAGGTCCTGTCGTCAACCTTGTCCTTGCTCTTCTGGCGCACGACTTCAAGGATGGATGCCGCCGGGAATTCACCAAGTTGAGGGTCTACCGGCCCTAAAACCGCGTTATCATCCATAGCTATTTCATCCGCCGCGAGTGATATCATCGTACCTCCGGACATAGCATAGTGAGGAACAAACACAGTCACCTTCGCCGGATGCTTCTGCAGCGCCCTGGCTATCTGCTCTGAGGCCAGGACAAGCCCTCCGGGCGTATGCAGCAGCAAATCGATGGGCATCCCGTCAGGGGTCAGACGGATAGCGCGGAGTATGGCCTCCGAGTCCTCAATGTTTATGTATCTCGACAGTGGGATGCCCAGCAGGCTCAGCAGCTCCTGCCTGTGTATCAATGTAATCACTCTTGATTGTCGTCTGACCTCAATCTTGCGTATCAGCCGCAATCTCATAATCTCAAGACGCTGCTGTTTTATAAAAGGTAAGAAAGCCATTAATAAAAAAATTATCCATAGGACTTCCGAGAAATTAAATTCCATAATTTACTGCCGCCTCCCTTTCTTATTTTATCCTTTTTATCTCATATCCTTGAAAAAAGCAATTAAAAAATTATTAAATAAATTTTAACATAAATTTAATATGCAAATGTTTTCTTAACATGGATTTAACATTTAAGACAATCAAGGTATGGTAATATATCAGGGGAATAGAATTTCCGGTTCTTTTGACCTGAAAAAGAAAAGGATAAAATAAGCCAGCCGGGCAGAATTATATAATAAAACTAATACTTTTGAGGTGAAACCATGTTTCAAAGAAAAAAAGACACTTTTTTTGAATTCTTTTTGTCGGTGGTTGACAACATCATGCTGGCCTCAAAAGTCTTTCGGGAAGAGTTGAACAACCTGGAAGACGCCGAAAAATTTGCCATCCAAATAAAATCTATCGAATCTAGGGGCGACCAGTATACCCACGAAATTATCAAAGCTCTGAACAACACTTTTATCACACCGCTGGAACGGGAAGATATCCTCGGCCTCACCATAAAACTTGACGATGTGCTGGATCTGCTGGAAGCCTGCGCCTGGAGCTTTGATCTATTCAATGTAACTGAAGTTGATGACTTTATGAAACTTTTTGCCAGAAATATTGAAATGTGCACCCAGGAAATAGTCTACGCGATAAATTGCCTGGCAGAGAAAAAATTAAAAGAGATGCCCCGCCACACTCATAAAATCAACGACCTGGAAAATGTAGCTGACGACCTCCTCAGAGACAGCCTGAAAACGCTGTTTTCCAGCTGCTTCGACCCGATTGAAATCATTAAAAGAAAAGAAATATATAACATGATGGAACAAGTATCCGATGCTTGCGAGGACGTGGCCGACATATTGGAAGGAATAATTATGCGTAATTCTTAAGGGGAGTTAAAATGTTTGATCCTGTAATGCTCCATATTACCGTTATCGTTATATTGGCGCTTTCTTTTGACTTTATTAATGGTTTTCACGATACAGCAAACACTATAGCCACCTCAATCTCGACCAAAGCCCTGCCTCCCCGGTTGGCGATATTGTTCTCCGCGTTAATGAACCTGCTTGGCGCGATGGCCTTCACCGGGGTGGCAAAAACAATCGGCGGAAAAATAGCAGACCCGCTGGTGCTTGAGAACGGTATGTCCATAGTGGCAGCCGCGCTGGTGGCTGCTATCTCCTGGAACCTGATTACCTGGTATTTTGGCATACCCAGCAGTTCATCTCATGCCCTGATCGGTTCTTTAGCCGGGGCGGTAATCACGGCGGAGGGCATCCTGGCAGTAAACTACGCCGGGTTTATTACTATTCTTGAAGCCCTGGTTTTTTCACCCCTGATTGCCTTTTTTACCGGTTACATAATTATGAGTCTGATTAAAACAATTTTTAAGAACAGCAACCCGGGTAAGATGAACAGGAATTTTCGCACACTGCAAGTCTTTACCGCAGCCTGGCAGGCATTCAGCCACGGCACCAACGACGCTCAAAAATCTATGGGGATTATCACTTTCGCACTGGTGGCGGGCGGATTTCAACCCACCCTGGACGTGCCCGACTGGGTCAAAGTTTCTTGCGCCCTGGCGATGGCTTTAGGCACGTCTGTGGGCGGCTGGAGAATTATTAAGACAATAGGCACCCGGATTATAAAACTGGAGCCGGTCAGCGGATTTGCCTCGGATTTTTCATCAGCAACAATTATTATCATGGCCACATTGTTCAAGTTGCCGGTCAGCACCACCCACGTCATATCGTCCTCCATAATGGGGGTAGGCTCGGCTAGGCGTTTTTCTTCTGTCCGGTGGACTACCGCCCAGCAGATGGTCGTGGCCTGGTTAATAACATTACCGATTACAGCCGTCTTTGCCAGTTTGATCTATTTGATCGTATCCATTTTTTTATAATAGTTTTTTATGGTTTTCCGCTAATTTAAGGTACCTCCCCACGGAGCCGCGAAACCTTTCCAGATCACCTTCTTTTACAAGCCTCATCACTTTGGCCGGCGACCCCACAACAATTGTTCCCGGCGGCACCTCCTGGCCCTGCAGCACGATGGCGCCGGCGCCCACTACCGCCCCAACGCCAACACGAGCTCCGTTTAAGACCATCGCCCCCATACCGATGTAGGCGTCGTCTTCAATAGTACAGCCGTGCAGCAAAACCCTGTGTCCCACCGTCACCCTCTCCCCTACACGAAGGGGAAACCCGGCGTGCTCGTGCAGGACAGAGCCGTCCTGTATATTTGAGTCGGCCCCTATTTTAATGGAATCATAATCACCGCGCACAACACAGTTGTACCATATGCTTACCCGCGGCCCTATTTCGACTTTCCCGATCACAACCGCGCCGGACGCGATAAAAGCAGTTTCATGTATTAGCGGAGCTACCCCTTCATACGGGTAAATCAATAAAAACATCTCCCTTCAAGACAATTATATCAACATACAATGACAAAACCTGTCACTTACAACATTATCCCTTTAAAACGACCTGTAATCAAGATTAATGCAATAAATTAAATCCTTTAGCAATATAATTGATTAATTATGAAAATCCATAACGGGGATATATCCCCTCCAGGTTGTAGACAAAGTGCCCATGGTGTTGAGAACCCGCTTGGCTCCTGCTCCGCGTCGAGTAAACTTCGCGCTTGCTTCGGGCTCAATTGGACCGGCCTTCAACTCGCCATCCAGGCGATGAAGGCCTTTCGCGGACATCCTGTCCGCTCATCCAATTTCGCACCTCAGCTTCGCTTAGTTTACTGACGACGCTGCGCAATGGAGCAGCAGGTTTCAACACCATGGACTTTGCAGGATGAATTTGTCGACAGGCTGAACGGGGATATATCCCCGTCATATGCCCCTGTTATTTTCTTCCTTGTCATTATTGACCTGGCTGTGAAATATTTCCTCAAGAGTCAGTTCTTTTGCGGTTTCCATATCCAGCTGGCTCACGACGTTCCGCACGCCGCGTGCTTTAGCGGCGGCTTTTACTGCTGTGTCGATTTCATCTTTGCTTTCTACCCTGCCTTTTAGAAATACTGTGCCCTTGACAGAACGCGCCCCTATATGCCTGAGGTTTACCCCGGGATCAGCGTTAAGCTCTTCCAACACCTCAAAGGTAACGTCTTCATCGTTTATGGAACCATCAGTACTGATAGTTAAACCATTTTCGACGCTCCGCACACCGTTTATACCAGCAACAATCCTTGCGATACTCTCTTTTTCCGAAAGGCTGTCAACAATTCCTGTGATTATTGTCTCCCCGTTGATAACATCTGCCTTGAGGCCGTATTCCCTCGACTCCACTTTGGTGTCGAGGACCTGTTGAACTCTTTGCCGGATCATTTTATCGTTGGATCCTTCCATTATTATCCTCCTTTAAAGCATTATCCTTTTTCTTTTTTATTATTTCGTGATCACAAACAATTTAATTCTCAAAGTGCGAAATACACCTGAACCTGCTATAATATAACTAATATACTGTTTATGGAAGGGGGATTTCATGCCAGCCGTAAGAAGTGATAACAGTGAAGGTCTAAATAAAGAACTTACATTGGACGAGCTCGAAATACTCCTGGAAATAAGCAACATCGTTACATCAAATATCGATCTTGACGAAATTTTGCAATCAGTTCACTCTTACCTGCCAAAACTTATACAGCATACAAAAAGCGGAATCTTCTTCTATCAAGAAAGCACGGGCAAGGTTACTATTCACTCAAATATTGGCCTGAGCGAAAGGTTGCTAAAACAATTCAGCGAAAACATATCCACCCATTTCCTCTTTAAAAAACAGCTTCTGACTAAAAAGGGCTGGCGCTCAACAGATATATATACGGTTGAAGAAATTAAGAAGCTTCCATATTTTCAATCCGCTCTCAGGCGCGATGGAATCCTTTTTGCTATCGGGGCTCCAATCCTTTTAGACGATAATTTTATTGGAACCATCCATGTAACACGCCCGGAGAGCAAGGGGGATTTCACGATAAGGGATCTTCGCATACTTGAATTGATCTGCAACCAGATCAGTATTGCTGTTAAAAATTCGCTTACTTACGAAAAAGACCTGAAAGAAAAGGAACACATAATTACTGTGCTTGAGCAAAAGGTAAAACAGGCGGAAAGGCTGGCAGCCCTCGGCAGAGCCGCAGCCATTATCGCCCATGAGGTTAAAAATCCTCTAACCTCGATCAGGGTATCCCTTTATTCTATTGAAAAGAAATCTTCCTGGAAAATGGACATTAGTGAAGATTTAAAAATAGTAAAAGAAGCCGTTGACCGGGTCAGCAGGACAGCGGAAGACCTCCTGCATTTCTCAAGCAACACTTACCTGCGGTTTGAAGAGGTTGACTTAAACGAAATACTGAAGGAGTTAGTATCTGAATATAGAGAACGTAACGGCAAAGATTTTATTATAGAAACATCCCTGAATAAACCTATTCCCTATACCCTGGTAGATGTCGAAAAACTGAAGGAGATTTTCGGCAATCTCCTGTCAAATGCTTTGGCGGCCACTGAGAGCGGTGGAACAGTACGGGTATCAACCAACCACCTTTTTGACCAGGTAATGGTTACTGTTGAAGATTGGGGCAGCGGGATATCCGGTGAGATACAACAAAAAATATTTGAACCCTTTTTTACTACCAAGCAAAGCGGCACCGGCCTTGGCCTGGCTATTGCCAAA
>CAZPXL010000143.1:4087-5820 GCA_964591005.1 uncultured Eubacteriales bacterium | reverse complement strand
ACAACGAAATCAAGGAAGAACTTGGCGATGTCAACCATGCAGGTGTCCTCGTCCAAAACAATCATCCCGCCGGAGCCCATAATCGCGCCCAGCGATCCGAGAGAGTCGTAGTCGACCGGGGTGTCGAGGTAATCGGCAGGAATACAGCCGCCGGACGGGCCGCCGGTTTGGACAGCCTTAAAGGCTTTCTTCCTGGGGATACCGCCGCCAATTTCGAAAACGATTTCCCTTAAAGTGGTGCCCATCGGGACTTCAATAATGCCGGTGTTGTTAATTCTGCCGGCCAGGGCAAATACCTTGGTTCCTTTGCTTTTCTCAGTACCGATGGATGCAAAGGCGTCAGCGCCCTTGAGTATGATAACGGGGATATTTGCCCATGTTTCAACGTTGTTAAGGACGGTTGGCTTGCCCCAGACACCGGCGTTGGCCGGGAATGGAGGTCTCGGTCTCGGCTCGCCGCGCTTGCCTTCGATGGAGGTCAAAAGTGCGGTCTCTTCGCCGCAAACAAATGCTCCGGCGCCGATTCTAATCTCAATGTCAAAATTGAAGCCGGTTCCTAAAATATCTTTCCCCAGAAGGTCGTTTTCACGTGCCTTTTGAATGGCATACTCTAATCTTTCAATTGCCAGCGGGTATTCCGCCCTCACATATACATAGCCCTGCTCGGCGCCAATGGCGCGTCCGCAAATAGCCATACCTTCAATGATGCTGTGCGGGTCACCTTCCAGGACGGACCTGTCCATGAATGCGCCCGGGTCACCCTCGTCACCGTTGCAGACCACATATTTGGGCGAGCCGCCTGCCGCTGCTGTGAATCCCCACTTCATGCCGGTGGAGAAACCAGCGCCGCCACGTCCGCGCAGACCTGATTTTTTAACCTCTTCAATAATTTCTTCGGGCTTCATTTGAGTAAGAGCTTTGCCCAGCGCGGCATATCCGTCGTTGGCGATATAGTCTTCAATAGAAGTCGGATCAATATAGAAGTTATTACGGAGCACGACCTTTTTCTGTTTTGCAAACAGGTCGATATCATCAACCTTTGGCGTGGGTTCCTTCGCCCCGGGGGCCCTGTACATTAAACGCTGCACCGGGTTCCCCTTCATAATATGCTCCTCGACAATCGCCTCGGCGTCCTTCGGTTTTAGCCTGCGGTAGAAGGTTGCGTCCGGATACACGATGGCTACCGGCCCCATATCGCAGGGGCCCATGCAGCCGGTGAGAATAATCTGCACCTGGTCCGCGATACCGTTTTTGCTGAGGGCTCCCTTCATGGCGTCTACTACATCCAGGCATTTGGATGATATGCATCCCGCGCCGCCGCACATCATTATGTGGGCTTTTTCAGTTGCGGACGGAACTCCCTCGCGAATTTTAAGGGCTTCCCGCCTGCTTTCCTTTATTTTAGCCAGTTCGTCCAAAGACTTCACTTAAATTACACCTCCGTTTAAATCCTCCACGAAATCTGAAGATATCCCTATTTATATCTATATTTATATTTCTATAAATCAGTTAACCTCGTTTTAATCCAGATAACGGGATATCGAGTAGGATTTCCATTATTACTATGCGTACTGTTCAAGCACAGCGGGAATAAGTTCCGGCTCAAGACGTCCATGAACATCTTTTCCGTCAATGATCATTGCCGGCGCCAGACCGCATGCTCCAATGCAGCGTACGATCTCAAGGGTGAACCGGCTGTCGGCAGTAGTCTGGCCTGGTTTAATATCCAGCAA